>CBDTVG010000197.1:0-4664 GCA_965363745.1 uncultured Candidatus Electrothrix sp.
ATGACAAAAAAAGATGTGGAATCCTGCGAATGCGACGTGCATGTGCCGCCGTCCAACCTGGAGCTTGATTATATTCCATCAATCGTCAAGCAGTTGGTGGATGGATTTACCTCTAAAAAATGGTCGAGCCATATTGAACCGGTTGCTATTCCCTCCAAAAAAGAGGTGGTGGATCTGGTATTGCAGGCCCAGCGGATTATGTTTCCCGGCTATTTCAGCTCAACCATGCTCAATCCCTCCAGTCTGGAATACCACGTTGGGCATAACCTCACTAATTTTTATAAGAATCTGACCAGTCAGATCAATTCAGCCATTCGGCATGACTGTTTTCGCCATAATCTTGTCTGTTCCGGTTGCAATGACCGCAGTCGTGCCTTGGCGGGTCAGTTTATTAAGGCATTGCCGCAGATCAGGGAAACGCTGGAATCAGATATTCATGCGGCCCTTGAGGGCGATCCGGCGGCGGTCAATGAGGATGAGGTTATTTTCAGCTATCCTGGCCTGTTCGCCATTTTTGTTTATCGACTGGCTCATACTCTGTTTGAATTGAAGGTGCCTCTTATACCAAGAATTTTGAGCGAGTATGCCTATAATCGAACAGCCATTGATATTCATCCTGGTGCTAAAATCGGCAATTTTTTTTTTATTGATCACGGTGCCGGTGTGGTTGTCGGAGCCACCTGCACCATCGGCAATCGGGTGCGTATCTATCAGGGCGTGACCCTCGGTGCCCTTTCGCTGCCCAGAGGAGCTGGTGAAAAATTGAAAAATACGAAGCGTCATCCTACTATTGAGGATGATGCGATTATTTATGCGAACGCGACCATTCTGGGCGGTGATACGGTGGTCGGTACCCGATCTGTCGTAGGGGGGAATGTCTGGTTGACCAAGAGCATCGGCCCGGATACCAAGGTGCTGCTGAAGCGGCCTGAACTGGTGTATATCGGAAAAAATGAATAATTCGCGGCTGCATATCTTGCGACTCAAGATTCAGCGGGCCTGAAAAAGTACACGATTCATTTTGCCGATAACAACAGGGTAGAGTACGGCTTCAGTCCTGTACTTATTTTCGATAAGCAAAGATAAAAAAGGGGAGGAAGAAAGGATGCGAATTTTTAAGAACTTGTCTGACAGTGTGGGTAATACGCCGCTTGTTCGTTTGAACAGAATCGGGGGGGACTGTCCTGCTGAAATTATGGCGAAATTAGAGTCGGCCAATCCCCTTGGCAGTGTAAAAGACCGAATTGCTGTGGCTATGCTGGATGCTGCTGAGACGGAAGGCCTGATTTCTGCAAAGACGACTATTATTGAACCGACTTCCGGCAACACCGGCATCGGGCTTGCCTTTGTTTGTGCCGGTCGCGGCTATAGATTGATTCTGGTCATGCCGGATACCATGAGCGTTGAACGCAGGAAACTGCTCAGTTATCTTGGAGCGGAGCTTGTTCTGACACCGGGAGCCGGTGGGATGAAACTGGCCATTGCCCGTGCTGAGGAATTGCTGGAGGAAAATAAACCGAGCTGGATGCCCAATCAGTTTGCCAATCCGGCCAACCCTGCCATGCATCAGCGCACAACCGGGCCGGAGATCTGGGAACAGACTGAGGGCGGGGTGGATATTTTGGTCGCCGGTGTGGGAACCGGGGGCACGATTACCGGTACAGGCAGGTTTTTGAAAAAAAAGAACCCTCAGATTCGCTTAGCGGCTGTGGAGCCAGAGGCGTCGCCGGTGCTGTCTGGTGGCAAGCCAGGCCCGCACAAGATTCAGGGTATCGGGGCCGGATTTATTCCGAAAAATTTGGATCAGCAGCTTATTGACGAGGTGGTGCAGGTCAGTAATGAGGAGGCTATGACCGCAGCCCGTAGCTTGGCCTGGCTGGAGGGGATCCTTTGCGGCATTTCTTCGGGTGCCGCTGTGGCCGCCGCCCTGAAGATTGCCGCCAATCCGGAGAATCAGGGGAAACGGATCGTGGTTGTGTTGCCGGACACGGGAGAGCGATATTTGAGTACGGAGTTGATGGAGATTGACTGAGTAACTTGCTTGACATGGTTCAGAACGCTCATTTATTCAGCTTCTGGTGAGTACTACAGCCTTGGTGCCCTCAGCGGTTTTGAACAAATGTTATTGCCCATCCAATATCATACGGGATCTTCTGTTGAATTCACGTGTACGTTTTTGCTGAATTCGCTGGAACAATAAATTGCGAAGTTCGTCATCCCGATGTGAGTGAACTTGCTTTTCTTTTTTCTGCAAGGACTCGGCGGAATCATACCTTGAAGATAATTTTTTATTCCTATCCACGAATGAATTCACAATATTTTCAGTCGGTTCTCTCAACATTATCATTGAGTACAATTCCTTAAAATTCGGTCTGCAACATAAAAGAAGACCTGTCTCAGGATCTCGCAACTCCAATGTGCCTGATTTTCGATCAATTGTCGAGGCGTAAATATTATTTTCCGTAAGTCCGGTTTTAAATTGAGCACCTGAGACGCTGACAAACTCACCTTTTGCAAAATTGAATTGCTCTTTATTGAGATCAACGCATCGTTGCGGACACACATGGATAAAATATTTTTTAGACGAGGCGGCCTTCACGACAATGTGCAACCCGTATCTTTTCATAATCGGGCTTTTCATTGTGCTGATTTTTTCTATTTTTCCGTTGACTGTAATTGATTTTTTTTTATTGTAGACCGACATACCGTATTGCTGCCCGAATGATGTTGAACAAAAAATTGAACAACATATAATCGTGAAAGAGAAGGAACATGTGATGAACAAAATAAAATGAGACTTCATAAAAATTCTCCGGGTGCGCCGCTCCGTCTGTACAACCTCTGAACGATTGCTTATACAACTCTCTGTATACTTTGATTATTCAAGGCAAGCATACAAAATTCAGGATAAAAAACAACTGGAAAATAACAGAAATAAGCTCTGATTATTTCTTTTCTCCCTGTATTTCTTTGCCGGTTTTACCTTGCGCAGACTTGATGTTTGGTGTATATAAATCTGTTCTTCATTATAATTATTGTTTAACTCCCTGTTTTATTGAGCATTGGATTTTTAGTGCTTGTTTTGATGTTCATTCGTTGTTCCGACATCATTCTATGTGGATACAGGATACGTATTAAGGGGTTGCAGAATTAACTGCGACTCCTTTTTTATTTTTAAATGTATGCTTGCGAAGGCAAGTGGCAAAATTTTTATCCGACTTCCAGCGGGATTAAGGAAGCGGATAGACTCAGCGGTCAGGCAGCTGTAACAGAGGAATAAGAGATGAACAAAGATCTGGATAAAGTACGTAATATTGGAATCAGTGCCCATATTGATTCGGGCAAAACAACGCTTACCGAGCGTATCCTTTACTACACTCAGCGTATCCACGCTATTCATGAAGTTCGCGGCAAGGACGGTGTCGGTGCGACCATGGACTCTATGGAGTTGGAAAAAGAGCGGGGTATCACCATTCAGTCGGCGGCGACCTACTGCTCTTGGAAAGATATTGACATCAATATAATTGATACGCCGGGCCATGTAGATTTTACCGTGGAAGTTGAACGTGCTCTCCGCGTACTCGACGGAGCGGTGCTTATTCTCTGCTCTGTGGGCGGTGTTCAGTCCCAGTCCATCACCGTTGATCGGCAGATGACCCGCTACAACGTCCCCCGTATCGCTTTTATCAATAAATGTGATCGAACTGGTGCTAATCCGGCTAGGGTTGTTGGACAGCTCAGGGAAAAGTTGAACTTGAATGCTGTAATGATTCAGTTGCCCATCGGCCTTGAAAGCGACTTGGAAGGTATGGTTGATCTGGTCACCATGAAGGCGATCTACTTTGATGGCGATCAGGGTGATGACATCCGTTACGAAGAAATTCCTGAGAACATGCGGGAAGAGTCTGAGGAAAAACGGGAAGAATTGCTGGATGCGGTTTCCATGTTTTCGGATGAGCTGATGGAAGCCATGCTGGAAGAGGAAGAAATTACTGAAGAGTTGGTTCATGAGGCTATCCGCAAGGGAACGCTGGCACTGGAACTCGCTCCGGTCATGATAGGTTCGGCCTATAAAAATAAAGGGGTGCAACCCTTGTTGGATGCGGTGGAAATGTACCTGCCCAGCCCGACTGATGTGGAAAACACAGCTCTTGATCTGGATAAGGATGAAGAAGAAAAAATTGTTTCCAATGACCCGAATGATCCGTTAGTCGCTCTTGCTTTTAAACTGGAAGACGGTCGTTACGGGCAGTTGACCTATGTCCGAACCTATCAGGGAGTTTTGAAGAAAGGTGAGAGCATCTTCAACACCAGAACCGGCAAAAAAGTCAAAGTTGGTCGTTTGGTTCGGATGCATTCCAATGAAATGGAAGAAATTAACGAGGCTGGTTCCGGCGATATCATCGGCCTGTTCGGCGTTGACTGCGCCTCCGGTGACACCTTCTGCGACAGTACGATCAACTGGTCTATGAGCTCCATGCATGTGCCGGCTCCGGTTATTTCGCTGGCCATTACTCCCAAGGACAACAAGGCGCAGGACAACATGTCCAAGGCTCTGAACCGCTTCGGCAAGGAAGACCCAACCTTTAAGTCCTTTGTCGATCACGAAACCTGTGAGACCATTATTTCCGGGATGGGCGAATTGCATCTGGAAGTTTATATCG
>CBDTVG010000198.1:0-4642 GCA_965363745.1 uncultured Candidatus Electrothrix sp.
TGGGACAGTATGAGCAGGGCGGCATAGATTAACCGCACTTTTAATCACACCCTATTTCGTACAGGCGACACGGTCACCGTGTGTTGTCCAGTTAGACAAATGGAGCAGTTATTAAATTCTCATTCCTTAGTAAAAAACGGAGCCCCTGTCAAGTCTGTATCTCTAAATAATTTTTGTAACTTCTAATAATCAACGAGGCGCATAATGCAGGGCAAACGCTTCACGTCCGTGCCGGCCTATGTCAAAACTTGGAGAGCGACTGAGTAGTTACCAATGACCAGATAAACCATTCACACTTCCAACGCACACACCTCCGGCAACGTCCGATATTTCTGTGCATAATCAAGACCATATCCGACCAGAAAACCCCTGTTCAGCTGAAACCCGACATAATCCACCTTCACCTCAACCGCCCGGCGTTCATGTTTGTCAATCAAGGCGCAGGTCTTGATTGAGTCAGGCTGATGCTTGGTCATGAAATAGTCATGCAGCCAGGTCATGGTGATGCCGCTGTCAACAATATCCTCCACCAGCAGAACGTCTTTGCCCGTGAGGTCAAGTTCCGGCTCCTTACTCAGTCGGATTGAGCCGCTGGTCTCGGTCGCGGCGTCGTAGCTCGCCACCCGGATAAAATCCACTTCCGCCTCCAAATCAATCGTCCGCGCCAGATCGGCAAGGAAAATAAAGGCACCATTAAGGACACCGATCAGAACAAGATTTTTGCCCCTGTAATCCGCTGTGATCTGTTGCCCAAGGACATTAATCCGATCCGCAATCTTCTGACGATCCAAGATGATTTCCGCAATTTTCATATACACCTCAATAAAAATATAATTATTAAAAAAAAACGAATTGTTATATCATTATTTTCAAAACGAGATACGGCACTAAATTCAAGACAATAATGGCAAGTTTATAGTTGGCCAGAAACTGAAAATACGTTGTGAACAACTCAATCTCAGCAAGTCCGAACAGTTTGAAGTGGATTTTTTGTATAGGTTTGCGAAGGACTATCACGGCAATGGTCGTAATCAGCAACAGGATCGTGTTAATAATCGTTGACCAACCGAAAAACGTAGCGAAAGTTTGAAGAAATTCCATTGTATCCTCTGTATGCAGTAAAGAAAAATCACCTACTGTTCAGCCAGCCAGTAAAACTGATACGGTGGCACAACAAGGTAGTGTTTAAACATGGACGGAGATTCACCGCTCACATAATCCCGCAGTCGGGCATGTTCATGATAGCCTCGGTTGCCGAGCTCAGCAAGACGCAGGTACCTAGGCTTGGCATCAAAATTGGCGACAACCAGAACGCGGTCACCTATAGATTCAGGATTGGTACGAATAAAGGCGAACAGGTGCTCATCCTCAACCTCAAGCAACTCTCTGTTGTTGAAATCGGCAAAAGCGGGGATACTTTTCCGCACTGCGATCAATTTTTTAAGTCCGCTGAAAATTCGCTCCTCAATACTGCCGTGCAGGTGCCGACGCTCCGCCTTGTCCCAGTCAATCTTGGGGCGATGTATCCATCTGGTGTCAAATGCCTTATTTTCGTCCAGCAGGTAGGATTCATCATTCAGGGTACCGATTTCATCACCGTAGTAGAGCAACGGAATTCCGCCAAAGGAGAGGATCATACCGTGCAGAAGTAAAATACGTTGGATAGAGTCGTTGATCAGCTTTTCATCATTATTTTTGATCGCCGTCTCCAAGCCGACCAAAGAAGCCAGTGAACCGGCAATCCGGGCGTCCCCTGTTTTGCTGTTACGCCCGAAAGGCAAACCTCGAGCCGTAGAATTATCATACTGCCCTGTAAAATACTCAAGCAGGAAACGCCGGTGGGCGTGCGGCTCATAACCCGCCGCAATGATATCCGCATCATCAAAGCCTAAACCGATGTCATCGTGGCAGCGCACATAGTTAAGCCAAGTCGCCCGGTCCAGTTTAGTGGGCAGGTTACTGATCCCGCTGTTGAGCAACCTGCTGTTCTTGGTCGCCACTGTATCCCAGAGTAGGGCCATGAAAGTAGCGTTATAGGCGATCTCGCATTCTTTGGCAATAATAGCATCTTCGCCGAAATATTTAACAATTTCAAGCGGAGCCACAATAGCTTCGGCAATAAAGAGGATACCGGGAGCTACCACTTGACAGCAGTCCTTCATTAGCTGCAGGATCAGATGCGCCTCCCGTTCGTTCTGACAGATGGTCCCGATCTTTTTCCAGAGAAAGGCGACAGCGTCAAGCCGGATAATATCAGCACCTTGGTTGGCCCAAAACAGAATGGTGTCAATCATCTGTATGAAGACAGCCGGGTTTGAATAGTTCAAGTCCCACTGATAGGCGTTGAAAACCGACATGACCCAGCGCTGCATCTCTTCATTATAGACAAAGTTGCCCGGCGAATTTTCAGGGAAGATTTCCGGCATGGTCTCCTCAAACATGTCTGGGATATCCTTGTTGGAAAAGGTATAGTAGTAGTCCTGATATTTGCCGTTGCCCAGCTTGGCCTCCATGGCCCATGCATGTTGATCCGAGGTGTGATTCACCACCACATCAAGGGTGAGCAGAATGCCCCGCTGTCTGAGATGCGCAGCCAGATCCCGGAGGTCTTCAAGGGAGCCGACTCGGCTGTCAATCGCCCGGAAATCGCTGACTGCATAACCGCCATCACTGGCACCCTGCGGCCCCTTCATCATGGGCATGATATGCAGCATATTCACCCCCAGTTCCTGTAGATAGGCGCAACGTTCACGTATTCCTTTTAGGTCGCCCGCATAGCCGTCCGCATACAGGGCCATGGCGACCCATTCCTGGCTCAAAAACCAGCTATGATTATGTTCGCGCTCAATATCAATCTGCTCAAGCTCCTCCGCTCGTTCAATATAGCGAAGCGCCATGACCTCAACCAGTTTGACCATCTGCTCTAAAAAATCCTCTCGGTCATCGTACAGCTTGGAAAAAAGGGAGTGGATACCATAAAAATTCGCCCCAATACGGGTGTAAAAACGCCGCAGGTCGCTCCTGAGAATCTCCGGCTTGATCTCTTCCAATATTTGATTCAGCAGGGCATGTGAAACTTGTTCGTACATCGTCAGTCTGTTTCCAAGTCAGCTTGCCACTGACGGATGAAATTATCGTAAAAGCGGTAATCCGCAACGGTTGCACCGCGTTGCCCCACAACCGCCGCAGCGAATTCCTGGGCGCGTTTGAGGGTTGTCCGCACAGGCCAGTTTTTATGCAGACCGAGAATCATGACCGAGGCGAAAGCGTCTCCGGCCCCGACCGTGTCGATTAGGGTGACGGTCTCCCTGTTTGGTCGTACTGTATACATTTTTTTGGCCGTTGTGACAACGACAGCTCCTTGCGCACCACAGGTCAGAATAATACCTTGGAGATTGTGCCTATTGATCAGCTCAATTAGCTTCTGATGCACCTTTTGAACATCTTGATTAATATCCCGCTCAAGCCCGAAGAGCAAAGCCGCCTCATCCGTATTCAGCTTGATCCAGTCGGCCCGCTCTATCAATGGCAGTACCTGCTCTTTCCGCCACCAAGGTGTGCGGAGATTGACATCCAGAAACACGGTGCCGCTATGTCGCTCCCGGAATGCTGAAATGCTGGCGGCTGAGACCGGATCACGCAGGGCCAAAGTCCCGTGATAGAGCAATGCGCAATGACCCGGTATATCTTCCGTCTCAGGTGTCGGTGCAATAAAATCATAGGCGCAGGGTTCAGCAATGCTGTATTCCGGTTCATTGCCTGTAAAACAGACACTGACTCGTCCTGTACCGTGCTCGTGATCAAGTTGCAACGCCCTTGTGCTCATACCCCAGCTTTCCATAGCCTCCCGGATCTGTCTTCCTTCCGGGTCATCCCCTACCTTGCTGATAAAACAGGGTACCTGACCAAAGGCGTGCAGGTTCCAAGCCACATTAAAAGGTGCGCCTCCGAGCACTCTGCTGTTGTCAGGAAAATGATCAAATAACACTTCACCAAAGATACAAAGCTGTCCGTATGCGCTGTCCGACTTCAAGATGTCACCTCCTGTAACCAGTGCCGTACTTCTGGGTGATACTGGGCAATTCCCTCTAGCATTCCGGCACTGTAATTTCCGTTCATATCCATAAATCCACCTGTGGCAAGGTACAGAGCATCGGCATACCCGTTCTCCTGCGCACCTTCCAAGGCGAGCCGCCTGACTTCAGGCTGACTGTTCGCCACGAGCACCGAGGGGATGCAGCTGGTCAGCACTTCCATATCATTGCCGCTGTCCCCGCAGAAGACGGTATTATCGACCGAAAAACCGAGCTGGTCCATCAGCGCCTCAATGGCGTGGAGTTTCGAGGCACTGGCAGGCAGAATATCCAGCAGCCTGACATCTTCCATTTCATCGTAGCTCCAGATCAGGTTGGCTCTGATACTCTCTCGGTCAAGCCGCTGTCTGATCTCCCTGTCCAACTTCTTCTGCGTTCCGCTGTTTTCTATGTAATAACTCAATTTATATCGGGCCTGTCGGCTTTCCTCTTGGATACGGAGTCCTAGCAGATCCCAGAGCAGGCGACGAACTTCAAGATTATTTCTGCCGTTCCAATCCGCACTGATAGCGGCCTCCCAAGCCTTATTCTGCTTCCATGCCCCAGTC
>CBDTVG010000199.1:0-4610 GCA_965363745.1 uncultured Candidatus Electrothrix sp.
ATGGCGGCGATCCAGCCTCCGTTGGTCATCCAGCCGTTGATGGCGAGAAATAAGCTATCCATTATTGCACCTTGTGTTTGACGCCCATTTTGGCAAATTGGCCGACAATGGCCTCCTCAGATAAAAAACCCTGATGTCGATACACTTCCTTGCCTTGCTCGTCAAAAAAAATCTGGGTGGGGATGGTGGATATCTTGAATTTGTCCCCCTGACTCGCCGCATCTTTCCAGACATCTATAAATATGACAGCGGCTCGCTCATTATATTCGGCAGTCAGCTTCTTCAAAATTGGGGCCATCATCTTGCAGGGAATGCATTTATGGGCACCTAAGTCTACCATGGTGACCATGCCGGGAACTGGAACCTCAGCAGGAGTATCCGATGCTGTCACCGAAGTTGCCGGTAGGAGCAGAGAGAACAGGAAAAATAAGACGAGAATCATATCTCTTTTTTTCATACTGTATTTCCTTTTAATTGTTTATTTTTCGGTACTACCCATAAAATTTTTAGCACGATCACCACGCAGCAAATCAGCCAAGCCGAGCAGTCCATCTTTGAGATATTTTGCTCGGTAGCCTTTTATGGTGAGATACATCCGCGCCAAGGCCGCTCGATCTTTATGAGGACAGGCGGTGACAATCATTTTTGATTTATCAAGTTCACCAAGGCGTTTAGGAAGCTCATTGAGCGGAATATTCACTGCAAAACCCATGCTCCAAGCAGCAAATTCTTCAGGAAAGCGAATATCAACAAGCTGAGCTTCACCTTTTTTGAGCAATTCGACCAGCTCTTTACTGTCAATTTTCATATCCTTGCGTTCTTGGTAGGTAAACCCAGTCAGGTAGTCATCAAGAGCATCGGCGGAGCTAATAGTTGCTGATCCGAGGATCAAAATCAAGCTAACAAGTTTGATCGAGTAACGATTTAGTTTCATGTTTTCCAATTAAAACTTTAGTATTATTGGTTTTTTAACAGTCTGCTTTAACATATTGTTCTATCCATCGCACGCCCTCGCTAGATAATCAGATTAAACAAAAAACCGGTGAGCAGAATACCTCCGCCTACCACAGCGATAAACACCGCGATGAGCTTGGGTTTCAGCACCTTGCGCAGAATAACCATTTCCGGCAGAGACAGGGCGATAACACTCATCATAAAGGCCAGCACCGTACCGAGGGCAGCCCCTTTGCCAAGCAGGGCCTCGACAACCGGCACAATGCCCGCCGCATTGGAATACATCGGAATGCCGACCAGCACTGCTCCCGGCACTGACCACCAGGCATCTTTACCCATAATAGCGGCCATGAAATCCTCCGGCACATAGCCGTGAATGGCTGCGCCTACCCCTATCCCGGCGATGACATAGGGCCAGACTTTGCTGACAATATCCCGCACCGCTTCTTTGCCCTGCTCAATACGATCCGTCCAGGTGAGCTGAGCAGCTTTATTCAGTTGTTCTCCGGCTCGTATTTCCCGCACCCAGTCCTCAATGGAAGATTCCATATTGAACCGGCCAATAATCCAGCCAGCGATAACAGCAACTGCAAGTCCGGTGACCAAGTAGAGACCGGCCACCTTCCAGCCCAAGAGTCCATAGAGAAGAACCAATGCCACCTCATTGACCATAGGGGCGGCGATAAGAAAGGAGAGGGTGACTCCCAAGGGCACTCCGGCTTGGACAAAGCCGATAAAGAGCGGCACAGCGGAACAGGAGCAAAAGGGTGTGACAATCCCTAAGGCCGCCGCCATGACATTGCCGGTTGATTCCCTCTTTCCGGCTAGGAGTTTCCGAGTTTTTTCAGGGGTAAAAAAGCTGCGAACTATTCCGACCGCAAAGACAATGAGCAACAGAAGCATCATCACCTTCGGGCTGTCATAGACAAAGAATTGCACAGCCTCGCCAAGATGACTATTCGGCTCAAGCCTCAACAGGGTATAGGCGAAATAATGGGAAAAGGGCAAAAGTTGTTTATAAATGACAAACCAGAGGGCAAGGCCAAGTGCTCCCAGAGCGGCATGTCGTATGTTCTGTTTTTTATTGCCCGTCACCTGACGGGGTGCAGGCTTGGCTCAACAGCCGCCTGCCGGTTGAATGGGTTCCATGTTGTTTTCCTTGCCTGATTTCGTTATGAAATCCAGGAGAATACTTCCTTTTTCGAGGGAGCTTTGCCCACACATTTTACCTGACCGTCAATAATGACCGCCGGGGTGGATAAAACCCCCATTTTCGCCATTTCAGCAAAATCAGATATTTTTTCAATATCAGCCTCAAGTCCCGCTTCAGCAACAGCTTCCCGTACTGTTTCAGCAGCCTGTTCACATTTTTTGCAACCGGGGCCGCAAATCTTAATTTTCATTATTTCTCCTTGTATTGCATGCTGATGAGTAAATAAATTTCAGCGAAAAAAGATAGAGAGCGAGGATGGCGCAGTATCAGGCGGCCTGGATTCTTACCCGATCAACCTGCGGCAAACGGGCTAGGATTTCCTGAATCTGAAGGTCATCATCCAGCCAGCCCGCAAGATTTTTCAGCATAGCCTCAGCGTAGATTGACTCATCCCCGGTAGCGAGCCGGTAGTTCACCCAGGAACCTTCCCGGCTTGACTCAACCAGCCCGGCATCTTCAAGATTTTTAAGATGCTTGGATACTGTGGGCTGAGCCAGACCGAGCAAAGCAGTGATCTCGCAGACACAGAGCTCTTTTTGCTCCAGCAGCTTGATGACCTTTACTCGGTTTGGATCTGATAATGCCTTCATTATGCGTATAAATGTTTTCATGGCCAGTCATAGAGTTATATTGCTATATATGAATATGTAGATTGAATGTAAGCGGGCAA
The DNA here is from genome assembly GCA_965363745.1 of uncultured Candidatus Electrothrix sp. Classification (GTDB taxonomy): domain Bacteria; phylum Desulfobacterota; class Desulfobulbia; order Desulfobulbales; family Desulfobulbaceae; genus Electrothrix. The sequence goes on from CBDTVG010000199.1 coordinate 2,838, forward strand.
TCATGTTTTGTCAAGAGGTAGAAAGCGGATGAAAAATGAAATTTCTCTATCCTAATTGAGCAGGATTACATTTATGTAATAAAAAATATAGTTGATAAATAAGAAAAAAGAGTATAAGTAGTGGAGTGCAAAAATATTGTGTTCCGCATTGCCTCGTATTTTTAAACGCCCGAAAGATCGTACTTGAAAAAGCCTGCTCCCTTTGTTACAGTAATGAATTTTTTATTACAACTTTGTAACTTTTAACGAAAGAGGGAGCAATGATTAACGGAGCGGATACAGCTTTCATCTTGGCTTCAGCAGGACTGGTTCTGCTGATGACTCCGGGATTGGCCTTGTTTTACGGCGGGATGGTACGCAGCAAAAATGTGCTGGGCACTATCATGCAGAGCCTGATCATGATTTCGATCATCTCGATGGAGTGGGTATACATAGGATATTCCATGTCCTTTGGCCCGGACGTGGCCGGTGTTACCGGAGACCTTTCCTGGTTCGCCCTGAACAGTGTAACCAATGCGCCCAGCGCGGATTATGCGACCACGATCCCGCAGACGGTGTTTATGATCTACCAGTGTATGTTTGCGGTGATCACTCCGGCTTTGATCACCGGTGCCTTTGCCGAGCGGGTCAAATTTGCTCCCTTCGCTCTCTTCAGCCTCTTATGGGCTGTGCTGGTGTACAACCCGGTTTGTCACTGGATCTGGGGCGGAGGCTGGATGGCGAATCTCGCGGTTCCGGTGCTTGACTTTGCTGGCGGTCTGGTGGTGCATGTCACCTGCGGAGCTGCGGCCTTGGCCGCGATCTTGGTTATCGGCCCTCGTCATGGTTTTGGGCGGGACAACTTTCTCCCGCATAACCTGCCCATGACCATGATAGGAACCGGTCTGCTCTGGTTCGGTTGGTTTGGTTTTAACGGTGGCAGTGCCTTGGCGGCGAATGGGATTGCCGCAACAGCCTTTGTTGCCACCCATCTTGCTGGGATGGCGGGTATGGCGACTTGGAGTTTGATGGAATGGCTCAAACTCGGCAAACCAACGACCCTTGGAGCTGCTTCCGGGGCTATTGCCGGTCTTGCCACCATCACTCCGGCTGCCGGTTTTGTCGGCCCTAATGCGGCCATCGCCATCGGTCTGATTGCTGGGGTGGTCTGTTTTTATGCGGTGAGCATGAAGTCCAAATTAGGCTATGATGACTCTCTTGACGTGATTGGAATTCACGGGGTCGGCGGTTTGGTCGGTAGTCTTTTGCTCGGGGTGTTTGCTTCCAAAGCAGTGAATCCAGGCGGCGTTGACGGTCTGCTAGCGGGTAGCGGCTCTCAGTTGTTGTCTCAGTTGTTTGGTGTGGTGGTTGTCGGGGTTTATGCCTTTGCGGTTTCCTGGGTTTTGGTCAAGATCCTTGATTCGACTATGGGAATGCGCCTGACCAGTGAAAATGAAGTTCAGGGGATGGATTACACGGAACACTCTGAGACCGCCTATAATTAAACAGTTATTAACTGTTAATTAAATGTTTCAAGTTTCGAAATCACGTTGTATGTTGGCTGCTATGCATGATGCCCGACTCATTGCTTTGGGTAGAAGCGGGAGAAAGGCGACAATTAATAACTGAGAATAACTGAGGGAAAGGAATGAAAAAGGTTGAGGTTATTATAAAGCCTTTTAAGCTTGAAGATGTGAAAGCGGCCCTGAATGATATAGGTATCAAGGGGATGACTATTTCCGAAGTCAAAGGATACGGTCGCCAGAAGGGGCACACTGAAATTTATCGTGGTGC
>CBDTVG010000200.1:0-4551 GCA_965363745.1 uncultured Candidatus Electrothrix sp.
TGTATCCGCATTCAGCGATACTATTCAATAATGATCGTTCTTGTCAATGAGGAAACTGTCTTGTTGCACTCGTCCGTAGAGGACGGGGCAACCTGATACAGCGAGGTTATCTATGAAAAAACCGGAAATCGCCTACTGGATCTCATCCATGTTGGGCACGAAGAAAGGCGTATCCGACCTGAACATCACAGTGGGTAAGAGCCTACAGGTGGAAATCGACGGTCAGCTCACGGCGGTGGAGGTTGAACCGTCAGTGGAAGTGCTCACCCCCTTTCAAACTGAGGTGTTCGCCCTTAACCTGATCAACGGCAACCCGCGCCTGCTCAAAGATCTGGTCACCACAGGCTCCTGCGATCTTTCGTATGTCCTAGAACAGGGAAATGTGCGGTTCAGGGTCAATATTTTCACCCAGAAAGGCAGTTACTCCTCAGTGCTGAGAAAGCTGGAGACCAAGATCCCGTCTATTAAGGACTTCGGCTTTCCTGACTGCTTTTATAAAATGGCTGAGGAACGCAATGGGCTTATTCTCTTCACCGGCGGCACAGGCACGGGCAAGACAACCTCTCTCGCTGCCATCCTGAACCAGATTAACTTAGATCGTTCCGTTCATCTCGTCACCTTGGAAGATCCCATTGAATACGTGCATCCCCATAAAAAAGCCACCTTTAATCAGCGGGAACAGGGGAGTGACTTTGACAACTTCAACAGCGGTCTGCGGGCGGCGCTGCGTCAGGCCCCCAAGGTCATTCTGGTGGGTGAGGTCCGGGATAGAGAGACCTTGGAAATCGCCCTGACCGCCGCTGAAACAGGGCATGTGGTCTTTTCTTCCCTCCATACAATTGACGCAGGCCAGACCCTCAACCGCATCGTTGGTATGTTTGAACATGATGAGCAGGAGCAGATCCGGGTTCGGTTGGCGGATACAATTCGCTGGGTGGTCAGTCAGCGGCTACCGCCTAAGGTCGGCGGAGGCCGGGTGGCGGCTCAGGAGATCCTCTGTAGTAGCCTGCGGGTCAAGGATCTTTTGATCAACGGGGAAGATATCGCCGCAGAAAAAACCTTCTACAACATCATTGAGGACGGTGCCACCCTTGATATGAAAACCTTTGATCAGGATCTATTACGGCTCTTTCAGGAAGGTATAATTAGCAGTGAAAGCGCACTGACCTACTGCACCAACCGGAGCGCGATTAAGCGGGGCATGGATACTATCAAGGCCAACCGGGGCGAAAGCACCACCAATATATCCGGTCTCGCAATGGAGCAAGGGGGAGAGGATGAATAACCCGCCCAGCCGAAAGACATGCATCGGAACCGCAGGTAAATAAAGGAGAAGACTATGATTAAAAATTGTCCTCATTGTCAAGGTGCGCTTACGTTCAATGCGGCCCAGACGGCAAAAATAGAGCAGGCCCTCAAGGGGCTCAAGCCGGGTAAACGGCTGCCGCTCAAGTGCCCGCACTGCAAAAAGCCCATGCACCTTGATGCGGCTGGAGAGGTGGAAGGTGGGGCTGCCGCTCAAAAAACCGCTCCCCCGACAACGGCGGCACCGAAAAAGAAAAAGAAGGAAAAGGATACGGATGACAAAATAAAACCTCCTCCTCCTCCGCCGTTAGACTGGATGGATGAAAAAGGTGAAGGGCTTATGGAGGACAATAATGCTAGGAATGTCCCCACAGCTTTGGTGTTGCACGCTGATGACGGAGTACGGCATCAAATAAGCTCGGCTTTGGAGGCTCTTGGCTATCAGGTGGTGACGGTCAAATCGCCCCAGGAGGCGATAGATCAGGCGGGATCAATCAGCTTCGCCAGTATTATCTATCATGTCGATTTTGAAGAAGGGGAATTGAAAGACTCAACCTTTCACAACTATATGCGTAACATGCTTATGGCTCGGCGACGATTTATTTTTTATATTCTTATGGGGCCGCAGTTCACCAGCCTGTACGATATTGAAGCCTTGGCCAACAGTGCCAACCTCGTGATTTCTGATAAAGATCTAATACATTTCCAGCCGATACTGCACAGGGCCATACCGTATTATGAGCAGCTTTTCGGTCCTTTGTTGGAGGTAATGGGATCCTACTGATACCATGTCTTTTCCCGATGAAACAGGGGTAGACAGCGGCAACGGAAAGGGATTTGCAGGCATGGTGAAAAAAAAAGACAGTCTTTCAGTATGAAACAGTTGTTTTTCAGAACTATCTCTGGTAAAAGTCCTTGTTTTACAACACCGTCCATGGGGGACGGCGGAACAATCAAACAATGACCTTATACTGACGACCGGTACGGATCGGTCAACAGAGGAAAGACACACCCATGACTGACAATGGAACTCAGCCCGCGGCGGCGGCAGAAGAAAATGGCATGGAAGACAACATCAGCTTTGCTGAACTCTTCGAGCAGGGAGACAACAACACGGTAATTAATGTTCAGGAGGTGGCGATCGGAACAGTCGTCGACCTGAACAGCGATGCGCTGCTTATTGATGTCGGCGACAAGGCAGAAAGCTACATAGCCATCGGTGAATTCCGCGGCGAGGACCCTGATCGTGTTATTAAGATCGGCGATAAGTTTGAAGTCTTCATTGAAAAACGGAAAGAGGAAGGCGGTTTGTTGCTTTCCCGTGAAAAGGCCATTGCCATTAAAGTATGGGAGCGGATCGCCACTATCCAGGAAGAAGACGGGACCATTGAAGGCCGTATTGAAAACCGGGTAAAAGGCGGCATGTCTGTTGACATCGGCGTACCGGCATTTCTGCCCTACTCTCAAATTGACCTGCGTCCGGTCAAGGATCTGGATGCGCTCATTGGTGAGAACTTTGACTTTAAAATTCTCAAGTTCAACCGCAAACGCAACAACGTGGTCATCTCCCGCAGGGCTATCTTGGAAGAGGAGCGTTCACAACTGCGTGAGCAGATGCGGGCCACCTTGAAGGAAGGCCAGACCATTCGCGGTGCCATCACTAATATTACCGACTACGGCCTGTTCATTGATCTGGGCGGTATGGACGGATTGTGTCATATCACCGATCTTTCTTGGGGACGGGTGTCTCATCCCTCCAAACTCTATACAGTGGGCGAGGAAATCGAGGTCAAGGTGCTCAAGTACGACCAAGATTCCGACAGAGTCTCCCTTGGTGTCAAACAGCTCAAATCCGATCCGTGGGAAATGGTGCCTGATACCTATCCGATGACCGCTAAGGTTACAGGAAAGGTGGTTTCCATTACCGATTATGGTGCCTTTGTAGAACTTGAGGAAGGCGTGGAAGGGCTTGTGCATATTTCTGAAATGAGCTGGTCGAAAAAACCTCGCCATCCTTCCAAGATTGTTAGCGTTGGCTCGGAAATCGAAGTTCAGGTGCTCAAGGTGGAAGCTGAGACCAAACGTATTTCTCTGGGTATGAAGCAGTTGTTGCCCAATCCGTGGGATCTGGTTGAGGAAAGCTATCCCATCGGTGCCGTTATTGAAGGAAAGATAAAAAACATCACAGATTTCGGTATCTTTATCGGCATTGAGGAAGGTATTGACGGTCTTATTCACGTTTCAGACCTCTCTTGGACGGAACGGATCAAGCATCCATCTGAAAAATATGCGAAAGGCGAGGCTATACACGCTGTTGTGCTCAAAATCGACAAGGAGAACGAGCGGTTCTCACTCGGTGTTAAACAGCTGGAACCCGATCCTTGGCAGGCAGCGGTTACTAACTACCCCACCGGCACTACGATTGAGGGAGCTATCACCAATATAACTGATTTCGGTGTGTTTGTGCAGCTTGAAGAGGGCATTGAAGGACTGGTTCATGTCTCTGAAATCAGCCATGAAAAAATCAAGTCTCCTGTAGGCATGTTCAATGTCGGCGAAACCCTGAAGACCATTGTCATTAATGTGTCGGCCTCTGATCGCAAAATCGGCCTGTCACTTAAGGCACTGGAAGAAAAGACGGAGGATACTTCCAGTAGCAGTAGTAACACCGTCGCTGAAGAAGCACCCCAGACTAAAAAGACGTCAAAGATTTCAGGCCCTTCCACCTTTGGCGATCTGCTGAAAGCAGCCGCCGGAACCGAGGAAGAATCAGAGGACGAATCTGGCAAGTAATCGTCCATTTTTTGATTCAGTACAAAAGGGGTATGATTTCCTGTGGAGGTTACAATAGGAGATTTTACCCTTTTTCATATTTTAGCGACAGCAACCGTCCGTTGCGGTTAAGACGGTTTATAGGTTTATATTACGATCAATTACAGATTTTATTTAAAAGGATTCAACATGCTCAAGCGTGAATTGGTAAGTGAGGTGACTGGGCAGCTAGACAGCTACTACAAACAGGAAGTAGCCCACGCTATTGATATTATATTGGAAAATATAACTCAAGCACTGACGGAGGGGAGGCGGGTTGAAATTCGTGGTTTCGGTAGCTTTTCGGTTCGTACCCGCAAACCGCGCACAACGAAAAATCCGAAAACCGGCAAGATGATGGATATTCCTGCGAGAAAAACCCTGCATTTTACCATGAGCAAGTCGCTCAAGGAAGTTCTTATCGAAGAATAGCGC
>CBDTVG010000201.1:0-4547 GCA_965363745.1 uncultured Candidatus Electrothrix sp.
TGTATATAATATCAAGAGTATAATTACATTTCTAATGTGACAAAGTAGAATTATTAACAATGATAAAAAAAATAAAGGAGATACAGGATGGTTGAAAAAATTAAAAACCTAACCATAGAAGATGAGATTGATTTAGGTAGAGCCTTTAAACGTTTATTTCTTGAATCTACAGATGACAGTAACTTCAATGAAGTCGGAATTTGGCAGTGTACTGAAGCATGTGGTTTCCATTGTTACAGTGTAAATTTTTCAGAAGGTGACCTTGTAATGCAGGTTACATTTAATGGTAGTTTTTGTTGGTATAGAATTGAATTAGACAAAGAATCTATAGAAGAGTTCGCAAAAAATTACTTTGAAAAATTTACAAAAAAATATGAAGCTCATGAAGCTAAATTGGAAGCAGAAGGTTAATACGGTTAAATCATAATCATGGGGTTCCACGATATGTCGCATAATGGATTTTATGTTATATGTGGAGAATGCAGTGGGGGAGAAAGCGACAAGGATATTTAAAGGAAGAAATAACAGAAGGTCGAGTGAGTTTAGCTCTCGGCTTCTCAAGCCAAAACCGTATCCTCTCCAAAATCCAGGGTAAAACATGCTAAACGACATTTTTCTGCGTCAGAAGTGGTTGAATTTATGCAATAAAATATTTTCTTTCACGGGAACTACCCTGAGATTTGGAGAGGATACGATTATTCCATAAAAAATAACCATCTTAAATTTTCTTTATCAAAAAATGACATTGAAGAACTAAGCAAGAATATTGAAAATATAGAAAAATATTACAAATATATAATTACAAACGATAAAAATTTTAAGCCAATTTGGATATGGCAAAATCCAATTTTAGAAATTTGTTAACCTTTTTAAAAAAATGTTGTCGCATAACAGATCTTATGTGAAATGAAATGCTCCAAATAAAAAGGGCCGCCAGCTTATGCTAGCGACCCTTTTTTTGTTTCTAAAGCCATCTACTTTTTCTTGATGAATATTCGATCCGCGGCAATTCCAGATTCATACAGGCCGAACAGAGGAACAGCGAGCAAAACGGTCGCGGTGACCTCGCCAGCGGTGAGCAAAAAAGAAAGCACGATAATGGCGATATAGAAATATTTGCGTTTGCTTTTGAAATGATTCCTATCCACAAGTCCGGTCGCTGAACTCATGACCATGAGAAAAGGGATCTCAAAGGAAATGGCGAAGGCCAACACCATGCGGGCGACAAAGGTCAGGTAAAGACCGAGCTTGGGCATGGGCTCAAGGTTGTCTCCGCTATAGCTCATGAAAAAAACCAGCGTCTTGGGAAGGACGATAAAGAACGAGAACAGGGCACCTGCCGCAAAAAGACCTGTTGACCAGAATATGATTCTACGGGCCAACTGCCTTTCATCCTTCAGCAGACCTGGGGCGATAAACATCCATATCTGATAAAGCAGGTAGGGGAAGCTGATTGTGATGCCGAAAAGCAGGGATAGTTTAATATAAGAGACAAAGGCATCTGTCAGCTTGGTATAGACCAGTTTTTTAAGGGTCGGATCAGCCACAAACAGGGGATGGGTACAGAATGCGGCAAGGTCGTCCACAAACAGGTAGGCGATGGCGGTGCAGACGGCGATAGCCGTGAAAGATTTGATCAGCCGTTTTTTCAGTTCCTGGTGATGAGGTCGGAAAAGTTGAAGTGCGGCGGTGACTTTCATGCGGAAGAAGTCGGTGCGCTAGAGTGCTCTGTCTTGTTGTTTTCGTTCTTTTCGCCTGAAAAATTGTCCGTATTGCCGACTACGTCAACATGATCCTCGGCCTTGGCAATATCAGATTGCTCGTCAGCATCACCCACGTCGTTATCTTCTTCATTTTCTGAACGCCAGCTTGTCATCGCCGCTTCCTTGGTGGGCTTCTCCGCCGCATCCCGCTCCCAGGGGCGCATTTTCAGGGATTCCACCTTAAGGACATCGTCGTCACTCTCGGGCGTTGTAACCACTGCTGCGGATTCGTTGTTTGTATCCTGATTTTTTTCAGGCGGCTTACTTGCCACGTCTTCAAGCAGATGAGTTTTCATTTGCCCGGCTGTTTTGTGCAAATCTTGTTGCACCGAGCTGATCACCTTGCTCTCTTCGCTCAGACTCTCTTTGACTTGATTCATCGCGCTTTTTAGCTCGTTAACCCCTTTTGCGAGAGAACGGGCCAGATCGGGCAGTTTCTCCGGGCCGACCACTATCAACGCCAAGGCCAGGATAACTATCATTTCAGGAAAACCTATACCAAACATATTATATAATTTTTTATTTTTGAAGGTATCATTCATACTTCTTTGTAGATTTTACCCAATGTACAGCGTTGTCGGGTTATACGTCAAGCGGGAATATTTTTCGACACCTTAGTTGTTTCGGCAATCCTTGAATAATTCATGCACGAAGGTTATATTGAGATCAATATATTCTGTTAAAAGAGGCACTGGGCTCCAACCTCTGCAAATGCTTTTTTTCGAGATACCGTGTTAATCTCACGGCATGAAAACACTACAGAACTCCCTATGAAGCAACATAATTGCAATGAACGTATTATTTTTTCCGAAGCCGTAGCTGGTATGAAAGTGCTGATTGTCGGAGGAGCCAACGCGGGCAATGTTGGAGAATGTTTTTATGCCGCCGCAAAAAAAATAGGTATATCATCAGAACTGATTGATACTGCTGAATCCATGCGGGCACCACGGCTGATTCGTATGCTGAACTGGTATTTCTGTGGACGGAAGCCTACCCGGCTTAGACAATTCAGTAAAACTCTTGTGGAGCAATGCCAATCATTTCGACCTGATGTTGTGTTGTCAACAGGATTTGCCCCTGTTGATTCTGCCGCATTGGCGATATTGGGTGAGATGGGAATCCAACGAATAAATTATTCCACTGATGATCCTTGGAACCATGCACACTATGCGCCTTGGTTTTTCAAAGCATTACCTCTGTATGATGCTGTATATACTCCCCGTGAAGTGAATATAGCTGAATTTTTTAATATAGGAGTAAAACAGGTAGAATATCTGCCGTTCGCCTATGACCCTCGGTTGCATTTTGTGGAATATCCGGCAACAGAAAAAGAGCAGGATGAGCACCAAGCTGATATTGTTTTTATCGGCGGTGCGGATGCTGACAGAGTGCCGATTATTGGGGCATTAATATCCGAGGGATTTAAGGTTGCGCTTTATGGCGGCTACTGGAATAGATATAAGAAAACTCGTGCCTTCAACAACGGGCTGGCGGATAATCGTACCATGCGTCTGGCCACACAGGGTGCGAAAATTGCCCTTTGTTTGGTGCGGCGGGCAAATCGGGACGGGCATGTCATGAGAAGTTTTGAAATAGCCGCCATGGGCGGATGCCTGCTTGCGGAAGATACCAAGGAGCATAGAATAATTTTTGGAACAGAGGGTAATGTCGCCTATTACTTTAAATCAAACCGAGAAATGATTGAAAAAGTCAAAATGTTGTTTAATAACAATAAATTGAATAAATATTTACGAAAAAATGTTACTCAGCATATTGTCGCTCGTAATAACACATATGAAGACAGGTTGAGACGCATACTCAACAGGTTGCCTGGATGATGCAGGTGATTAACATCTCCAATTTTACGAAGATTAATGACTGCGCAATTTGTTGCCAACCTGCTTGATGATTAATATATGTACGGTTATTCTTGGTTTATAGCGGCTTGGCCTTTGGCCGCATTCATCATTTTATTTATCTGTAAGCAGTCCGCTCACCGTTCAGTCGGTCTTCCATTAGCTTATTTTATAGGGATGGTCTTGATCCATTTTGTCGGTGCCTCCCTGTATCTTTTACCAAATTATCAGTATTATATTCCTCAGATTATTTTTTCAGGGGTCAGAGAGACAACTATAGGGCTGTATGCTTTTTGTGCCGGATTGGCGGTCGTTAAATTTTTTCTTGATGTTAATAGAGTTTCTGATTCGAGAAAATTAAAAAAAAGAATAAACAGAGCGGCTCCCCTGAATTATTATTCTAATTACAGGTTACCTTTTTTTTATGCCGCCTTCGGATTGATTGCATATCTTGTTGGGATGCCGTTAATTGGAAGATTACCCACCGTTACAGCACTCATCAGCGGTTGCACTCAGGCCGCAGTGGTCGGTGTCTGCCTTGGTATTTTTATAGCAATACAGCGGCGCAACAAAAAACATTTTCAGACTTGGTTGGCCACAGCTCTTTTGTTTCCGTTACTGACCTTGCTTAATGCTGGCTTTGTCGGTTTCGGAGTTTTCTCTTTGATCAGTATTGCAACATTCGCATTATTTTTTATACGAATAAAATATACAACTGTTATCGCCGGATGTTTAAGTATTTTTATAGGTCTTTCCTTTTATGTAACTTACATGCGGGATCGCGGTGAGATCAGAGAGATAATGTGGTATCAGAAAAATACACTATCTGATAGGATTTCTGTTGTGTATGATATGTTTCGACGATTTGAAGTTTTTGATGTGAATAACAGAAAGCACTTGAATCTAATCGATATACGATTGAATCAGA
>CBDTVG010000202.1:0-4529 GCA_965363745.1 uncultured Candidatus Electrothrix sp.
TATGAACAGGTATGCACCGGATAATTGTTGAAACCGCACTTTTAATCACACCCCCATATCCTATCACCCATCCTCAGAAATCTCCCAAAGTTTCTCCCTAATAAGATCAACTATTTCCGCCTCAGCCTGCTCTCTGTCCGACAGATAATCCCCCTGCAAGGCCTTAAAAAAACGGTCGCAGGCTCTGCGGTCATCCCTGCTCCAATCCGAGGTGTATCCCTGCTTTTCATCCCCTTCCGCATTGGCATTTGTCACAGCGTCTTGGTAATCACGGCGACCATGGGCCCAGTTGATGACATGGCTGTAATAGAGGAGAGCCCGGTCAAGCAGGATATAGAGCAGTTGCATATTGGTCACCGGCCCGACCTGGAGCTGCTGCTTATCCAGTTTCATGCCTAACAGCCGGGTGCCGGTGAGCATTTCTTTGCCCTTCATGGCTGCGGCGGCGGCACCAAAAGCCCCACCGATGGTGGTGAATAGCCCAAAGGTGATCCCGGCGGCCAAGACATCCAGCCCGGCACCAAGAGATGCGCCGCTAATCGCTCCAACCATGGTCAGCTGATTGGCAGTTAGGCCGAGGAACTGCCACGTTTTGGCGGAAAACAGATCCTGCTGCAAGATCGACTGCCCCGGCAATTGCAGATTAAAAATATTATGTTTGAACAGTTTGCGGATCTGCTGATGAGCAGTGCGTTCTCTTTTGCTAACAAATTTCGTATAGGCGGTGTACAATTTTTCCTTTAAGCGTGCCTCATCCGCTTCGGGCGGACAGGAGACCGATTTATGATACAAGAGGCTGTCCGTGAGCATGGCTACGATCAAGGTGCCGGTCTGCCGGTTGCGATTTTGCCAATCCGCACTGAAAGCCTGGATGACCGACTCAATAACATCTTCCAAATCTTGATCAATAGCCTTGAGGCTATTCAGCAGGGCGATGCGCTGGCTGTAAGTGGCCTTATTGGAATTAAACAACCGGATTGAGTTGAAATGCTTTCGGAATTCATCTCGCCAGCCTTGGAGAAAGTCGCTGTCCCCATCCTTGCAGTTGATGATCGCCATCCTCGGCCTGCCGGTGAGACGCAGGATCTCCATTTCCGCCCGATCAATATTGCGCAGGGGCCTGGACCCGTCCACCACAAAGATCAGGCCAGCCCCGGCCGCCAAAGGAGCAAGCAGGGCGCAGTCATCATGAAAGGACAGATCGTCCCGGTGAGAGCGGATAAACTCGGTGATCAAATCCCGATCATCCCCTTGGAACCGCTGCATCCAGGCCAAGGTTTTGCGGGGATTCTGAAAACCAGGCGTATCCAGAAAACGAATCACCTCTCTGTTATCAATGATCACCGGAAAGGTTCGGCATTCCGTGGTTTCTCCCGGCACCGAGCTGACCCGTACCGAATCATCTTCGCTCAGAGTGGAAAGAACCGAGGACTTGCCCTCGTTGGGATGCCCGACAATGGCGAATTCAGGGACAGAGAGTTCTTCAGGTAAACTGTTCATCTTTCACCAGCTCAATGAGTTGCAGTCCGGGATCGTTGATCGCCGCTATTTTTTGTTTCCATATCAGCATGTGCTGTTGTCGCACTGGAGTTAACATGGTTTCAACTGTAGGTTTGCCGATCAGGGCCAAGATAATAATTGGTTGCGGCCCGACCGTTCGACGCAACAGGCCCAGCCAGCTGAATAATTCTTCAATGGGCGGCTGCCAGGCCTCATGGAGCAGGAGCACATCAGCGCAACCGTGTTCCTGCATTGCCGTCTTGAGAACGGCCAACTCCTCTTCTTCACTGTGCTCTAACGTCCAGAATGGAACCAGCTGACAGAGTGTATAACCGAATCGGTGGCGCACCTGTTCCAACAAAGCCGTATATGAACAGTCCTCTTGTAACTCATCTGGTATCAGAGCGGCAATGAGCGGGACTTTATCCTTTGCCTCCGCTGTCCCGTCGTTTTTCGCCCTATCGTCAGATTCTGTTTCTGTTTCCAGCACCATCTGAGTGGATTGTTGCACGGGAGCGGCACAATCAACAACCTTTTTTATCGCTGACTGGGAGGGCCGTTGCTCAAAACGAGCTACGGTGGAAATCTGCGGAGTACGCATCCGGTGGACAGGCTGACGGAAGCAGCCCTGTTGGAAATCAAGATTGGCCAGCTCCCTCTGCTCTTGAATAATCCCACATAAGAACAGGACAAATCGGGGCAGCAGGCCGTAACAAAAAACCGATAAACAGAGAAAGGGCCACCAGGAGGCAAGATCAGTGTTGTATAGGAGATAAATGCCATCCTTGAGCACCAGCCTAGAACCTTCTACCTGATTCAAGGAAGGGATAAAGGAATCTGGTAGCCACCACGACCAAGGTAGGCTGATCCAATGCACTAATGTATGCACTGAGGCAGGGGTCACTTGCAAGGTGCTTTGCCAACCAAAGGCCAGATCCGCACCAATTACCTTGAACAAGGTGGCAACCAGCACACCCGCATTAAAACTGACCCCAAAAAGCTGAACCAGCAGAAAAAACGGACGCAGGAAGAGCAGACCGTACCGTTGCCGCAACTGTCTAAGGCTCCCGGTATGCCCCGACCATTTCAATCTGGTTTCAGCGGAAACCTTGGAGCTTGCCCTCTTTTTGACACCGGCCATGAGTTTGTTCAGCAGGCCGGAAAAAAGCCGACGCAACATTCTATAGAGAATGGAGGATTCAACCAGGTTGCTTCCCCGCATTTTCTGAAAAAAAGCCGAACCGATCAACAGAAGAAAAAGCAGAGCCTCCAAAAGGACAAAAACGGCGAAATAAGCCGCCACATTGACCGGTTCTCTGCCAGAATAGGCGAGAAAAGAAAAGGCCAGTCCGCCCCCGGTAAATAGACCTATAATCATGGCCGCTCCGAAAAACAAATAGAGCAATTCCTGCCAGGTTTGACCGGGCAAAGCGGTTTCACCCGCCTCTCGAAACAGGGCTTCCCGCCGGAATTCGAGCCAAGCCTTGAGCAACGTAACGTTTGTGGGAGCGGGGTTGGCTTCCCTAACCGTTGCTGGCAATCCGGTGTATATTTCCCGATCACGGGCGGCAAGGCTGTCCAGATCCTCGCCCTCATCCTGATTCAGAAAGAATTCCAAATCAATGAGATCGGTTACGTTCCATTGTTTTTTCTTCATGCAATGTATGTTGCTTGGTCAATGTGAAATATCCTGCTTTTTGCGCAGAATGCCCCCAGCTTTCGGGGATGCTGTATTTTGTCTCCAGCTATCATACCAGAAGTTTTCAAGTCCTGCACCCGACTGAAGCATTTCGGTTCTCCCGCCAGAAGCACCCTTCCTGCCGATCCTTGTGTTGCTCATAGGCAAGAATGTTCTTTTCTTCTCCGCCTTGAAGGTGAAAAAAAGTCAACGGTGATGTCTTGGAGTGTATACTGGTGCAATTTTATGAAATTAAGTAGTGAATTTCTGAAAAGCTGTATCCCCCGTCAATACCCCTTCCTTTTTTGCTCTGTGATACCTTTACAAGTACACTTGTTCAGCAATTTCTTATTTTTGTTTACTTTTTAGCCTCAGCATGTTTCTTTAAAAAATACTGCAAAGGCACTGGTGTCGTTCAATTCCAATTTTGCGGAGGATCTCAGGCTTTACAGTACCAGCTCCGGGCGTTGGCATTTAATTGAAAAGGTAGAAGGTCGGTTTGCTTCTGCATCCCGGTCTGGCAGCGGCATTGGAGCTTGGTTTCAGCAGCGTAAATGCCAATTCGGGAGACAGTATCGCGGGCGAGATTACTGCTCAGGAGTATAATCAGGAGGCTCTCGCAGCGGCTGCGTTTACTGTAACCTACAGCGCAGACAATCTGGTTCTGAACAAAATTGAATCTGATTTTTTCTCGACATTTCTTGAGCAGTGGAATTCATTAGATCCGGTTCCCGACCCGTTGCCGCCCGTCTCGGTGGAAATGAATGACCAAACCTATGCACAGCCTCTGCTCTATAATGCTGCTGATGGCACGTCGCTCGGAAAGATCAGGCTGGCCGCTGCACGGGTCAGGGCAGGTACGCCGACTGTTCTGTTCACTTTACATTTTACAGTAAAAGGCTCTGCCGTCTCTGGAATTTACCCTCTTTCCATCGTGCAGACGGTCATCAATAATACAAAAGCCGGTTATGATGCAGCAGGTGAAACGATGCCTATGCTTATAGGGGCGGTTGAAGGACAAGCGGACTTGGCTTTGGCCTATCCTGTTTACTCACCGGATATTGTTAATGGAAGTATTTATGTTCAGCAGCAAGAATTTATTGACAGCGACAACGACGGCATTGACGACAACTGGGAGAGGAGATTTTTCAACGACTTAACTTCGGCCTCAAGCACAGGGGATTTTGATCGGGACGGTTATACCGATCTGCAAGAATACCTAAACGATCTTGAGGGCGAAAGAGATCCAGAGAATACTGCTTACGATCCGACAACAGTGAATGCTTCCGGCGGGACAGGTTATCATGCTGGTAGCTCAAATTCAATAATTCCAGTAATCTATATGCTTCTC
>CBDTVG010000203.1:0-4527 GCA_965363745.1 uncultured Candidatus Electrothrix sp.
GCATATCTTTCTCTGGTGGCTTTTTGATGATCCCCATTTACCTCCTGGAATCAGAAAGGCTGTTGAGGATACCGATAATACTGTACTGGTCAGTGCCGCCTCGGTCTGGGAAATCACAACTAAATTCCGCCTCGGAAAGCTCCCGCAGGCAACAACAGTTGCCCGAAATACTCCGGGCTGGATAGGTAAAGCCGGATTCACAGCCCTTTCAGTAAGCCCCGACCATGCCCAGCTTGCAGGGGAATGGGATATGGCACACCGTGATCCCTTTGACCGGATGCTTGCCGCACAGGCAAAGTTGGAGCCAGCTGTTCTGGCAACCGTGGATCGAGAACTACTTGATTTTCCTGTTCAAATCATGAATAAATAAAGACAGAGTATTAATGCCAGTATTGGTCAATCCTCAGAATCATTACGTTTTTTTCTATTTATCGCCGCAGCCATGCATGCCGCTCCGAAGCCATTGTCTATATTGACAACAGCCAGACCTGATGCGCAACTGTTGAGCATACCGAGCAGGGCGGAAAAGCCGCCAGCTCCGGTACCATAGCCGACGGAACTGGGCACGGCGATCACAGGAGCGGGTGTTATGCCCGCCACCACCGAAGGCAGGGCACCCTCCATGCCAGCGACCACAATCAGAACCTCGGCCCGTTGCAACAGTTCGCAATGGGCAAGAATTCTATGCAACCCGGCGACCCCGGCATCATAAACGGTTTCCGTCTGATGACCGAAATAATGCAGGCAAAGTCTAGCCTCCTCAGCCACCGCCATGTCGGATGTTCCGGCTGTAACCAGAACGACGGTTCCTCTGCCGTTATTTTTTGGAATATATTGATCATTACCGGTGAGCAATTTCGGTGTCTCATGATAGGACAAACCGTCAACCTGTGCGCAAACCTGTTCCGCCTTATGCGGATCAATCCGGGTGGCCAGAACCACAGACCGCTGTCGAAGCATTGCCTGCAAAATTTCTACCAATTGATCAACCGTTTTATTTGCACCGAAAACAGCTTCCGGCAGGCCGGTGCGCAACAGCCTGTGGTGATCAAGCCGGGCTGAATCCAACACCTCCACCGGCGGAAGACGTAATTTTTCCAAGGCCTGTTCCGTGGTTATGCGACCGTTTTTTAGCTGTTGCAGTAAGGTCACGAGTTGTTGTTCATTCATTATTTTTTCTGACCATATATTTTGACTTCTAAAAAGAGAAATTGAAAAACCATCGGTCATGCGGGGATTATTCTTGTCTTATATGCACATATACGTGTAAATATATAGGTCTAATCAAAATAATAAATCCTCGTCCATTTTACTATGAAAATATTTAGCGAAAAAAATATCGGCAAACTGATTATCCTGAACTCCAGCTTGGTCGCTCTGCTGATGTGGTTAGGAATTGTTGCGCATACATTCTGGGATTCTGAAATAAATCTCAAAATGGAACTGATCCATATGGAGGACGATTATATTAGAAATAAAAAGAATAGTGTCAGGGAGTCGGTGCTGGACTTTATCCGCAGTATGGATATTCGCCATAAAGCGATAAATGCGACCTTAAGGGGCTCACTGAAGGATGAGGTGGAGCAGATCTATTCCATAGCCTTTCATCTTTACGAGCGGAACAAGGGGAATATGGATAAAGAGGCGTTGGAGAAGCTCATTCTTGAGACCATCCGCCCAATAAGATTCAATAATGGAAGAAACTATTTTTTTATTCGCTCCATGTCCGGTATCACCAAACTTTGGCCTCCTGATCCGACGTTGGAAGGTAAGAACATCTATCACAACAGCAATGAAAACAGATTGCAGGTTTTTAACAGCATGTTCGCCACAGCCCGTCATCACGGAAGCGGCTTCAATGAATATCTCTGGCCGAAAGCGGACGGTGAAAAAAATAAATTATATAAAAAAATAGCCTATATAAAATATTTTCCTCCCTTTGATTGGTATATCGGAGCCGGTGATTATATCATTGAGGGCGAACGCGACACCCAGCAGCATGTCATAAATATTATCAATCAGCATGCGGGTCGAACAGACAACGAGTACATGTTTATCCTTGATCTCCGCAATATGAAGGGAGGGGAGGAGTTCGCCAGCATGTTGATCAATCCCAACCAGCCTAATCCGCTGAATGATTTATTACGAGACGATTATCAGTATCCCCAAGGGGAAAAATTTCGTGAAGAATTTTTGACCGGCCTCAAGGAGCATGGTGAGGTTTTTGTCAAATATCGGGATCAAAAATCCGGGACAAATGAAATTCGTTCTAAAATGTCCTACTTTAAGCTCTATCCAAAATGGAGCTGGATTATCGCCCGGGGCTTTTATTTTGATGATTTGACTACTAAAATAGACCGTATAAAAGAACAACATAAAAAACTTTATGGGGAAAAGATGCTTATCTCTATAGCTATCTTTTGCTTTATTCTTTTGGGATCTCTTTGTATTTCCCTGCTCTTTTCTCATAAAGTGCGAACCCTTTTTTTCTCTTATCGACAACGACTGGAAAAGTCAAACAGGGAACTTACCAAGGCTATGGATAAGGCCCATTCCGCCACCATTGCCAAGTCTGAATTTCTCGCCAACATGAGTCATGAAATTAGAACGCCTATGAACGGAATTATGAATCTTTCCGAACTGGCCTTGGAAACTGATTTGTCTGAAAAGCAGGCAGATTACATGAAAAAAATTCTTTTTTCGGCGAAGAATCTGTTGGAAATCATCAATGACATTCTTGATTTTTCCAAAATTGAAGCGGGTATGCTCAATATTGAAAAAATTTATTTTGATCTGCCGGACTTGTTTGACAAGTTGATGTTGATGTTCACAGAGCACTGTCTGCAAAAAAATATCAAACTCCACTTCTCTATTCCATCGGATTTACCAAAAAACGTTATTGGTGATCCTATGCGGTTATATCAAGTTTTGTCCAATCTTATTGGTAACGCTATTAAGTTTACAGAATTCGGAGAAATTATTATCCGAGCAACAGTGCTACAACAAAAAAAGGAACGGGCGGTCATTCAGTTTTCCGTATCTGACACCGGTATCGGTATTGCTGAAGAAAAAATAGCACTTCTTTTTGAATCGTTCACCCAAGCTGACAGTTCCACAGCGAGAAAATACGGGGGCACAGGACTCGGTCTCACTATCTGTAAACGACTTGTGGCATTAATGGGAGGAAAACTGGCTGTGGAAAGTGAGATCGGGAGCGGAAGCGTTTTTTCCTTTTCATTGAATTTTGCCCTGATCGGTCAGGAAAAACAGAATGACGGTTCCGGTGGCACAAGCGAAACAGCGGCTGCTATGGCCAGCATCCGGTACGCTTATATTCTGCTCGTTGAGGATAATGTGATTAACCAGCAGGTTGCGCAGGAAATTCTCGCAAAGGCCAATCTGCATGTGGAAACGGTAAATAACGGCAAGGAGGCTGTCGAAGCTGTGGCCTCCAGAAATTTTGACGCTGTGCTTATGGATATACAGATGCCTGTTATGGACGGTTATGAAGCGACTGTAAAAATTCGTCAGGAGCTGAAAAAAATGGATCTACCTATTCTTGCGATGACGGCCCACGCTGTGAGTGAAGAGCGAGATAAATGTTTTCGCTTAGGGATGAATGATCATATCGCCAAGCCGATTAACCGTAATAACCTATTTATAACCCTGAGTAAATGGATAGGGGAGAAACCTAATAGCGGGCGAAGAATATCGGCGGCTGATACAGACGGACAGAACAGAAAAAGGACAAATAAGCACAGTTCCCTCCATCTCAGAGAACTCCTTACGGAAGCGGCGAACGACGGCGCTCCAGTCGGCCTTGATTTTAACGAAGGTTTACAACGTGTTGAAGGCAATGAACAGCTTTATATTAAGTTGCTAAGAAGTTTTTGTCGGGAGCAACAAAACGCAGGAATGAAGATAGAGGCTATTCTCAGGGAGAAGAACAACAAAGAGGCGAAGTATTTTTCGCATAGCCTTAAAGGGGTTGCCGGGAATATCGGAATGCCATCTCTCCAAAAATTGTCAGGTGAGGTTGAGGAAAAATCAGGGGCCGGAGACTTCGAAGCGTTGCGGGTGTCACTGAACAGACTGGCCGATGAGCTGTCAATGGTTGTTGGCTATCTTACTCCTCGTATCAACGAGAACGATGAATTAGCTGATGAGGAAAGCGAGACACTAGTTCCAAAAGATTTTGATAGGAGTGAAGCCTTGTCGCTTCTGCGACAGTTGGCGACCCTGCTGGAGCAGTCAGATTTTTCCTCTTTGCAATTTTTAGAAAACAATCAGGCTGTGATCAAACTATTATTAAAAGCTTCATCTTTTGGAGAACTTATGGGGTATATTGAAAGGTTCAGTTTTGATGCCGCCTTGATCCTTATCAAGAAAAGTATTGAGAAAGAGAAGGAGATAGCGGAGAAAACTGGTCTGTTGTAGGTGATTTCTCCTGTCAGCGGTATTTTTCGGTTTCGGTAAGGAATGAGAATTTAATAACTGCTCCATTTGTCTAACCGGGCAACACACGGT
>CBDTVG010000204.1:0-4519 GCA_965363745.1 uncultured Candidatus Electrothrix sp.
CAATGGGTTACGAAGCAAAAAGTGGGTATTTTGGACTTTTTACGAATTCATCAAAATTGGGCGACATCAGTGACTATGAAAAAATATTCCATTATTCTTTTTGTTCCGGTTCTTCTTTTGCTGACGGCAACATTGATTCAAGCAGAAGTGAAGACTATCTATTTTTTATACAGAACAAAAGCGAAGGGCGTTCTGAAGTTGGACTGCCAGAAGAAGCGGAGCGGTAGCGGTTATGTTTGCTATGATCAGGACGGAGAGGAGCAGGATTTTCCGCCCGGCCCGGAATGGCGGCAGGTTAAAGTGCAGGATATTTGTTTCCGGCACAAGGTAAACGACAGGATGAAAGAAGTCAAAGGTTGCGTTCAGATTGAGGAGCCGGGGCAGGCGCCGCCGATCTATGTCTGTCAGCAAGCAAAGGAGAACAAATTATTCCTGCCCGGCGATAAATGGGAAAAGATCAGCGGAGATGACAGCCGCTGCAAAGACACACCGATGAAAATTTCTGATGGGATTCCCCGTAACGGCAGTACGGCACGGCCTGCGCAGATTGAGTGGAGATAAGACGATGTCACGCAGGATTGATTCTTTTCCCTTGGCCGGACTGCTTGACTTGAGCGCAGCCACCGGCTTTGTTGCGGCCTTGCTTTACACCGCCGGTTGGTCCTATGCCTACCATTATTTTGCCTGTTTTCATCTCGGCCTGATCGGTTTGGAAATTCAGCGGGAACATTTTTTTTCTACGGTTTTTGGACACTGAAGGCCCATCCGTTCCGGGTGTTGTTCTGTCTGCTTGTCGCTACAGGTCTGTATTTTCTTCTCCGTTTTCTTTGGCAAAAAGCGCTGATCACTGCCAACAGAAAAGCTGCTGACTGGCTGCGGGCTGCCATTTTTACCGGAGGGCCGTTTTTTTTGCTGCTCCTGTTTATCGTGTTTTCGCAGCTTGGCGCGGCAACCGGCAGGGCGGTTTTTGAGCGGGAGCAGACCGACGGTTTTACCGCCTATCCAAGGGTGAAGGTCTGGCTGAAGGAAAAGGAGGACGAGCGGGCTAAGGAATGGGCGGGCGGATGCTACCGGATGCTATTGCACGATAAGGCCAATCTCTATTTTTTTCCGGTTGAGCAGTTTAAGGATCAGATGCTGACGGAAAGCATCCCGAACAGCTTGGTGGCATCGGTGCGAAGGCTGCCGTGGCCGCAGAGCACTGATGAATGCCAATAGTTCCATTTAACGGAGGACGAGGAGGAAGGATGAAAAGAATTTCAAAAATTATACTAATCATTCTACTGCTGCTTGCCAGCACAGTACAGCCTCTTTGGTGCAGGGGAAATGAATATAAGCAAGACCTTTTGCATCTTAAGGCCATGGCAGATGCATCTAATCGTTATGAGAAAGGTTTTCTTTTTGCCGAACAAGCCTATGCCTACGCTCTAAAATATTTAGGCCCTGAACACCTTGCAACCCTAACCTCAATGAATAATTTAGCAAAATTATATCAAGATCAAGGGTGGCATAGTAAGGCTGAATCGCTTTATAGAAAGATTTTGCAATGCCGTAAAAAAATGCTAGGGCCAAAACACCCGTATACACTAATTTCAATCAATAATTTGGCTGAATCATATAGATCTCAGGGCAAGTACAGCGAAGCTAAGTCGCTTTCTAAAGAGTATCTTCAGATTCGTAAAAAAGTAATGAAAAGGAATTATACGAAGCCTCCGGTATTTGTCAACAATTTGAAACAAGAGCAAAATCGACATGTCGAAATCGAGCAAGGTTATAAAAAAGTTCTTCAGGTCCGTAAAAAAAATCCAAGTCAGAAATATCCATCCGCCTTGAATTCAATCAACTCCTTGGCTTTTCAGTATAAGGAGCAGGGGAGATATAGCGAGGCTGAGCCGCTTTTTAAAAAGGCCCTCCAAATTCGTGAAAAAATGCTAGGGCGAGAAGACACGGACACCCTGACTTCCATCAATAATTTAGCTCTTCTGTATCAGGATCAAGGCCGGTACTTTGAGGCAAAACCGTTTTTTGAAGAAGTTGTCCGGCTCCGTAAAAAAGTGCTCGGGTGGGAACACCCGGATACTCTAAGTTCCATGAACAGTCTGGCTACATTATATGTAGTGATGGGACGTGACGGTGAGGCAGGGTATGGCATGAAAGATATTTATGGTATCTTGGAAAATTCAGGTGCTTTCGAAAAGGTTAAGGCGGTCTATGAAGAAACTCTTCAGGAACGTAAAAAAGAGTTGGGTCAAGAATATATAGACAAGTTGACTTCAGTCAATGACTTCGATGTATTAGATTCCTTAAAAAGTGGTTTTAGAGATTTCGACGCTCACTGGACTCAGGATTTTTACAAAAAGGCTCAGGAGCTTTATGAAAGAGTTCTTCAGGATCGTAAAGAGGTGTTGGGTCGGGAACACCCTGAGACGCTGACCTCAATGAATGATTTCGCTGCATTATATTGTGCTCAGGGACTTTACAGTAAAGCGGAGTCTCTTAATAAAGAAGCCCTTATGCTCAGAAAAAAGGTGCTGGGCCGTGAGCATCCAGATACATTCATTTCTATGAATGACTTGGCTGCATTATATTGGGAGCAGGGGCGTTACTCTGAAGCAGAGCGTCTTTTTAAAAAGGTTCTTCGGCTCAGAGAAAAGGTTCTGGGTCGGGAGCACCCGGACACTTTGGATACACTGAAAAATTATATAGCCCTGTTGATCAGCAGCAATAAGCCCGCCAAGGCTCTTGTACAACTTAAACGCTTGGAAGATCAACTCGCTACTCGTTCTTTTCAGGAGCTTTATGCTGCTTCCAGCTATAAGGTACGTCTTCAATACCTGCACACTATAAGCTATTTTCGGGATATGGCCTTTTCTCTGGCCGCCCAGCAATCGGGGGAAGAATACCAACGTTTTGCGGCCAACACTATTTTACGCTGGAAGCAAATTTATTCCGAAGAAAATTCACGCCAGCACAGACAACTTGGTTTCAATCAAAATCAGGAAGTCACTCGCTTAAAGGCAGAGATTAATCAAGTGCGAGCCGAATTGAGTCAAAGCTGGAGGATAAAAAACAACGAAGAAATTGCTGGGCAGATAGGGCAGCTTAATGAAAATGAAAAAAATTTAGCATTGTTACTCAGGGCGTCACGATCTAACCTTGCAGTAAAAAAAATCAATTTTGAGCAGATCGCAAGCAAGATTCCTTCGGGAAGCTGTTTAGTTGACTATTGCTTATTTCGGCGTTTGGATTTCAAAAGCAGAAAAACCGGAGAACAGCACCTTGCAGCCCTAATTCTATTTCCCGGTGCCGAGTCAACGGAGCAGTTTATTTTTCAAGACCTTGGACCGATGTCAGCAATTTTTGTTAAAGATTTTGTATTACGAGATAATGGTGTTATATTTCGGTATGATCGGCTTTTGGGTTTGTTTGATGACCGTATCAAAGATCTGAAGCATCTTTATATCGCCCCAGATTATTGGCTCAATATTTGTTCCTTTGCTTCTCTAACTCTTCCAGATGGTCGTTTTTTAGTCCAACGGCAGCAAATTAATCGTTTGCAAACTGGCCGCGATCTGCTGGAAAAGAAAAGCAACGTTCCAAGGGGTAAAGGATTAGTAGTGCTCGGAGGCGCAAAATATGGCGAAAGCAAAACGGCAGCAGCGCAGCAGAGTACCGCTCGCCAGTTTAAGGACGGCTTTGCCTATTTGCGAGAAAGCAGAAGAGAAGCGGAAGAGATTTTTGATAACCACAAGAATAGTGCCGGAGGTACGCTTTTCACCGGAGAAGATGCAAGTGAATACAGCCTAAAGCAGCTGAAGCAGCCACCCCGCATTCTTCATTTAGCCACTCACGGTTTTTCTCTTTGGGGAGACGGAGACAAAGAGAAAGAATTGGCCGATAAAGCTCCGTTGTTGCTTTCCGGTTTGGCACTGGCGGGAGCAAATAACGGCTTGCAAGGTAAGTTGGACAAGCACGGAGATGATGGCCTGCTCTACAGCTTAGAAGTTCTTGATCTTAATCTCCAAGGTACGGAACTCGTTTCCCTCTCCGCCTGCGAAACCGGCCAAGGCGTGATGGATTATTCCGAGGGCGTATACGGCCTTGTCCGAGCCTTCCGCACCGCCGGGGCCAAAAACGTTCTTATGACCTTGATCTCCGTCAAGGATCAAGCTTCGCGGGAATTCATGGAAACCTTTTACAATTACTACCTATCCAAAAATCTCAGCCCCTCTGAAGCCCTGCATCAAACCCGGCTTGATTTTATTCATCATCAAAATCGGGCTTATCGTGATTACAAAGTGTGGGCACCCTATGTTATGGTGGGTCTATAAATAATTCAGAACCTGCCTGCTGATAAAACTTGAAATGATACTGACACCCGCTCATCAGAAGACTCCTTCCGCCGCCGGAACCTTTATGCGTTATCCCATCATAATCATCCTCTTGATGCTGCTCTCCGCAGGCAATGCGCTGGCGGAAAAACAGAACTTTTTCATCACCACCGGCCCGGAAGTCATAG
>CBDTVG010000205.1:0-4509 GCA_965363745.1 uncultured Candidatus Electrothrix sp.
GCTGATATTGATCCCATCAAAGCCGCCTGCGACAAACATGGAGTCATCCTGATTGAAGATGCCGCCGAGGCCCTTGGAGCGCAGTATAAAGGCAAGGTACCCGGCACCTTCGGGCTGGCTGGTTTTTATTCCTTTAACGGCAACAAAATTATCACCACCTCCGGCGGCGGTATGATTGTTTCCGATGATGAAGCCTTGATCAGTAAGGTCAAGTTTTGGGCCACCCAGGCCAGAGACAATGCCGCGCATTATCAGCATACTGAAATGGGCTATAATTATCGGATGAGCAATGTGCTGGCCGCGATAGGCCGAGGACAATTACGGGCGCTGTCTGATCGAGTGCAAAGAAAGCGGGAAATCTTTGACCATTACCAAGAGCATTTGAGCGATCTTCCCGGCATCTCCTTTATGCCGGAACCGAATTTTGCCCGTTCCACCCGCTGGCTCACCTGTCTGACCATTGATCCTGAACAGGTGGGCATCAATCGAGATGCGGTTATTCGGGAACTGGAAAAGAGCAATATTGAATCCCGCCCCACTTGGAAGCCCATGCATATGCAACCCCTGTATGCGGGATGTGCAAGTGTGGGCGGCCAGGTTGCGGAAGCAATTTTCCGCAATGGGCTTTGTCTGCCCTCCGGCACGAGCATGAGTGACGAGGATATGGAAGAGGTTGTCAGAATTGTCCGGGGATGCTGGAAAACGTAAAAATAGCTTGGTGTCACAATTCACAAATTATGCAATTCTCTTGCATCCCTCCCCAATATAAGTATATTCAAGTTGCGTTCATTTTTTAATACGTCTGCAAATGACTGTGCGCCTCTATTCATTAATTTCCCGATCAGAGGTCGACGGCTAGTCCTGCGTCTGCAACTGCTTATTTTTTTCTGCGAGTGACACATGGAAACAACACGATCCAACCGCTTTTATGCATTACCCAGCATGTTAACCTGCGCCAGTTTGTTCAGTGGCTTCTACTCCATGGTCGCCTCCATTAACGGTGATTTTTATCCGGCCGCTGTGGCGATTTTGGTGGCCGGAGTTTTTGACGGACTTGACGGCAGAGTCGCCCGGATGACAGATTCCACATCCGAGTTCGGGATGCAGCTAGATTCCCTCTGCGATATGGTTTCCTTCGGTGTTGCTCCCGCTTTACTGGCATACCTGTGGGCCTTAATTCCATATGGCCGTTACGGCTGGCTGGCGGCGTTTCTGTATGTCGCCACGACAGCTCTGCGTCTGGCTCGCTTTAACTCCATAGCCGAGGAACCGGGTGAAAAAAGTCACGATTTTGTCGGGTTGCCCTGTCCCGCTGCTGCTGGGGCCATCGCCGCCTTGGTCATGTTCTACCATTTTTTAGGAGTCACTGAGACGGTGAAGCACCTCTCCATCCTGTTGCTGGTCTACCTGCTCTCTTACCTGATGATCTCAACCCATAAATATTTGAGCTTCAAGAAAATTAGGATTCCTCGAGAAAAAAGATTTCAGGCGGTTGTCGGCATGATTCTCGTCCTCATTGTGCTGGCCAGCGAGCCGGATGTCATCTTGTTCCCCACCGCATTATGTTATGCGCTCTCCGGCCCGCTGATGGAACTTTACGCAGTTTTGCGAAAAAGAAAGCAGGACAACGATAGAAAAATAATTTGATGCAACATATCCTCAACTGCAATCAGATAGATCATGCGAATTACCGGCGGTTCAGCCAAAGGGCACAGGCTTGTCAGTCCGAAAAATAGATGCGGATTCATACGTCCGACCAGTGATCGGGTGCGTGAGGCTCTGTTCAGCATTCTGGCAAAGGAAATTTCCGGCAGCACAGTGCTTGATCTCTATGCTGGCACCGGGGCGTTGGGACTTGAGGCATTAAGTCGAGGAGCGGAGGTCGCCGTGTTTGTCGATCAGTCTAAGCAGGCCCTTGAAATTATTCATGGCAATTTGAGCAACTGTTTTTCCTCCACCAAAGCCTCCTTGGTTCAGTTGAACCTCTCCCGACCCGACAGTATACAGCGGCTCAAAAAAAAAATACCGCCTGGGTTGCTTTTTGATCTCGTTTTTCTTGATCCTCCGTATGAAAAAAAAATGGCGGAAGAATCGCTGAAGATGGTGAGTGACGGAGCTGTTGTCAAAGACAACGGGCTGGTGGTGGTGGAAGATCGAAAAAACCAGCTTCTCCCTGAACAATGCGGCAAAATGACCCTGATATCCCAACGCAATTATGGGGAAACAGGAATCTGGATGTACCGGAAAATCGGTAATCCGGCGGATGAGCCTGAATAAACGGTCGCATCCCTGAACCCTTGCCTGTCTCCGGCCCTTCCGACACAGAACAAAATCCCATAACTAAAATATTTTTTATGCCCAAGCAGCTTTCTTCAGACACGACACCCGCTCAGGACATTCCCCCGCGTATCGCCGTTTATCCCGGCACCTTTGATCCGATCACCAATGGCCATGTGGACATTACAAAACGGTCATTGCGCATGTTCGATCAAGTGGTAGTAGCCATTGCGGTCAACGCCAGTAAAACACCGTTGTTCAGCCTTGAGGAAAGGATTGATCTGGCCCAAAAATGTTTTTCAGCCAACAAAAATATTACGGTTGATACGACCAGCGGTCTGATTGTCAATTATGCTGTACAAAAAAAGGCATGTGCTATCGTCCGCGGCCTACGTGCGGTTTCCGATTTCGACTATGAATTTCAGATGGCCCTGATGAACCGAAAACTTGAACGAAAAGTGCAGACGGTCTTCCTGATGACCGGTTTCCGCTGGATCTATATCAGCTCCTCCATTATCAAGGATGCCGCCCGACACGGCGGTGATGTAAGCGGTATGGTTCCGGCCCATGTGCTGGCGGCCTTAAAGCAAAAATACAACCGCTGATTTTCCCTCGACCATTTCATGGCGCAACAAAACCCCGACACACTGAAAAATCGACGCGGTTTTATAAGCGGAATAATCAATTGGACAGGTGCGCTGATCGGAACAACCGTGCTTTATCCCCTGCTCCGTTTTTCCGGTTTTACCGTTAAGTCGAAGCCCAGATATATCCAAGTGAAGGCCCCGCTGCCTGTAAGCGGTTTTCACGCTGAACGGGATTTCATCCTTTTCGCCCAGAGTGGCAAGGTCTGGGCCGTCTCAAGAACCTGCACCCATCTCGGCTGTCGGCTTAATTTTTTGGAAGACAAACAGCTCATAGAATGCCCTTGCCATCAAAGCCGTTTTACAGCGGCAGGCGAATTGATGAACGGGCCCGCAAAAAGAGATCTGCCCGTCTTTACTGTGGAGACACAAAAAGATGCAACTGGAACCATAACCGGTTATGTGGTGACGATTTGATGGCCGCTTCGGATCAGCCTGAAACAACAACGCATGCGGAACGGTTGAAAAAATGGCTGTTCTCCATCCGCTGGGGAGGGCATGCGCTGATCAGCCTGTATATTTCCGTCCTGTCCGGCCTTGTCATCGGGTTACAATATAATGCGTCTGAGCCCTTTTATTCCACCGCGACCATTGAGCTGGTCGTGCCTTACGGTTCATTCTGGCGGTCTTTGCATTACTGTTCCAGTCAGGCGTTTATGTTGCTCCTGCTGATTCATCTCGTCATCACACTCTTGCGGAATAATGCTTCCCCTACTCATTCTTTCACCCGAACCGCCTGGCTGCGACTCAGTGCCAGTTTGCCTGTCGCCCTGTTTCTACTCTTTACCGGCTACATCCTGCGGGGAGATGCCACTGGTGAGGCGGCAGGAGCCATTGCCGAAAATATCATTCTTTCCATTCCTCTGCTCGGTGCTCTACTGAACAAACTCCTCTTTGATGTCAATGCAATCGGGGTGCAAAAGGTTTACCTCAACCATCTGATCGGCCTGATGGTAGTTGGCGGCTTTTGCGTCTGGCCTCATCTCAGACGTTATACCGCATCCTGGCGAAATCATATTCCCTTGACCCTGTTGCTCCTCCTTATCTCTCCTGTCCTGAAGACACCTTTAGAACATGATCATTTCGGCCTGCTTCATATCGCCGGGCCTTGGTTTTTTTTGGGCTTGCAGGAATTGCTTCGTTATATTCCCGCATTTTGGGCCGGTGTTGTCGCACCGGCAACGTTTATAGTCCCCCTCCTCTTCTTGCCTCCAGAGGATACACTGCGCCGGAAAATTTTGTGGTTTATGGCACTGTGGCTAGTCGGCTATACCGTATTGACCTATTTCGGCTATCAATGTATAGTTTAAACACTTAAATTTTAAATGAAAAAATCATACCGTGAGATTAACACGGCAACCCAGCAATTCTAAATTTGACAACATACTATTTTTTTGGCATGCTTTATATAAGGGTGTTGAAAAGAAAAGCTTTTTATTGCAATAAAATAGTTACTTAAATTGAAAAAAGCTTGTATAATACTGAAAAGGTAATAATATTAATCAATTCCCCCATTTCAGGCATTATGCACTCCAAAAACATTAAACGTATCGTAAAAAAAGAGCTTAAAGAAAAGTATCCAAACTGG
>CBDTVG010000206.1:0-4500 GCA_965363745.1 uncultured Candidatus Electrothrix sp.
CCAGGTTTTTTTGAGTGCAATATTACCGCCTATAATTAATTAAATAGGTGGCATTCTGCAGGGGCAGATCCCTGTGTCTGCCCGTGATGTTCGGTTCCCGGCGGCGATGGGGTAGGGGCGGTTCGCGAACCGCCCTTACATTGCGTCATAATTCGGGCAGCGCGTAGGGGCGATCCTTGTGATCGCCCGTGGTGTCGCTCTCCCGGATGTTTCAGGGCGAATACAAGATTCGCCCCTACGGTCATAACTCAGGACATCCCGGAGTGTCATTGTGACGTATCTATTACGATGCCTTCAGATAAAAGAGTCATAACCCAGGACCCAGGACGTCCCGGAGTGTCATCGTGACCTAATAATTTATATGGAGGGCCGATTTGTTTTGTCATAACCCAGGACGTCCCGGAGTGTACTTGTGACTCTGCCTATTTTTGTACTCGGAAAATCAGTATGTTGTCAAGCGGTTTTTGTAAACCTCCCCTGCGGAGCATGATTTTCACCCCATTTTGCAGGAGGTTTACATTTATCCCGAAAAAGATATTTTACGCTTTCTTTACGCAGATGCCCGCATCAATTTCCTGAGCACATAGGGAAGGATGCCGCCATGTTCATAATATGTAACATTAATATCGGTGTTTAATCGTGAGATTGCCTTGAAACGCACTACCGCACCGTCCGCCTTCTCCGCCCGTACCTCCAGCATCTTTCGAGGTTCCATACCGGCAATTCCCTTGATTGTAAAGCGTTCAGAACCATCAAACCCGAGGGCTTTCCAGCTCTCTCCTTCCTCAAATTGAAGAGGCAACACCCCCATGCCCACCAGATTACTCCGGTGAATTCGTTCATAGGACTGGGCAATGACCACCTTGACACCAAGGAGATTGCTTCCTTTGGCTGCCCAGTCACGGGATGAGCCGGTACCGTATTCTTTTCCGGCAAGCACCAGCAACGGAGTCTGCTCCGCTTGGTATCGCATTGCCGCATCATAGATGTACATTTCCTCATTTTCGGGAAATTTACGGGTAAAGCTACCTTCTTTTGGGCTGACCAGTTGATTTTTAATCCTAATATTACCAAAAGTTCCCCGCATCATCACTTCATGATTGCCTCGCCTGGAGCCGTAGGAGTTGAACGCCTCGACGCTGACCCCGTTTTCCAAGAGGTACTGACCGGCAGGGTATACTTCAGGGATAGCCCCGGCTGGTGAGATATGGTCGGTGGTTACCGAGTCATCAACCAGGAGCAGGGCTCGGGCTTGAATAATATCTCCTTCTTGCTGGGGCTCCGTTTTGAATTCCGTAAAATAGGGAGGGTTTTTGATGTAGTTGGACTGTGCATCCCAGGGGAAGGTTGCGCCTTCTGCGACCGGCATTTCCTGCCAGAGAACATCACCTTGAAAGATTTTCGCATAGTTCTGGGCAAAGAGATCCTGGCTGAGGTGGGCCGCGATAACAGAGCGAATTTTGTCCTCGTCCGGCCAAAGGTCACGCAGGTAAACAGACTCTCCGTTTTGATCTTGGCCGAGTGCTTCCTTTTCCAGATCTATATCAATCCGGCCGCACAGGGCAAAGGCCACGACCAGCATGGGCGAGGCCAGGAAATTGCCTTTGATCTTCTGATGAATACGGGCCTCGAAATTGCGATTGCCGGATAAAACCGAGGCGACGGATAAGCTGTTCTCCGTAATGGCTCGTTCAATTTCTGGGTGCAGGGGGCCGCTGTTGCCGATACAGGTTGTGCAACCGAAGGCCGCAATATGAAAGCCCAATTCTTCAAGCGGAGACAGCAGATCGGCCTTGCGGAGATAGTCGGCAACCACCTTTGAACCGGGTGCGAACGAAGTCTTGACGTACGGCGGCACCTTCAGGCCTTTTTCAACTGCATTTTTCGCCAACAGAGCCGCCCCGATCAGGACAAAGGGATTGGAGGTGTTGGTGCAGGAGGTGATGGCGGCGATGACGATGCTGCCGTCACTGAGCCGCATTTCCTGATCATCAATCTGGATACTAACGGCTTTCTTTTCAGCATCGGGAACCGCTGTCTTTTTCATAGCATTAAGGGGAATCCTATCCTGCGGGCGGGCCGGCCCGGCTAAACAGGGTTCCACCTTTGCCAGATCAAACTCGATGACATCGCTGTATTCCGGTGTCTCTTCTCCGCTGTAAAATAAACCAACCTCTTTACTATAGGCCTCGGTGATTCGAGCCTGCTCTTGCCGATTGGTCATCTCTAAGTACTCAATGGTTTTTTCATCCACTGGGAAAAAACCCATGGTGGCCCCGTATTCAGGGCTCATGTTGGCGATAGTGGCCCTGTCCATGACATTAAGACTCTTGCTGCCCTCGCCAAAGAACTCGACAAATTTTTCCACCACATTATAGCGGCGCAAAATTTGGGTGATACTCAGGGCCAAGTCAGTCGTGGTCACTCCCGGCCTCAATCTACCTGTGAGGCGTACTCCGATAACCTCAGGGATAGACATAAAATAGGGCTGGCCCAGCATGACAGCTTCCGCCTCAATGCCGCCGACCCCCCAACCCATGACACCGGCTCCGTTAATCATGGTGGTATGTGAATCCGTGCCGACCAAGGTGTCTGGATACAGCAAGGTCGTGTCTTTTTCTTGGGCCGCAATAACAACTCGGGATAAATATTCCAGATTCACCTGATGACAAATGCCGGAATTGGGTGGAACAACCTTGAAATTATCAAAATTCCGTTGAGCCCATTTGAGAAAAGAATATCTTTCGCCATTTCGTTCGTATTCCTTGGTTACGTTTTGACTCAATGATTCGGCGCTGCCGTAATGATCCACTTGGACGGAATGATCGACCACCAATTCCACCGGGATTAGCGGGTTGATTTTTTCAGGATCTCCTCCTTGGCTCTTGATGGCATCCCGCATGGCGGCAAGATCTACCACTGCTGGCACTCCGGTGAAATCTTGCATCAAGACCCGTGCCGGATGGAAGGGGGTTTCCACAGGTTCCTTGTACTGTTTTTTCCAGTTGCCAATCTGGAGCAGATCTTGTTCCGTCACCACCGCATCATCTATATTTCTCAGGATATTCTCCACCAGTATCCTAATGGAAAAGGGGAATTTTTCAATTGCCAGTCCTTTCTTTGTCAACAGCTTGAGGTCGTAGAAGCTATACTGCTTGTCGTTAATGATGATCTCTCGCAAAAAATCTTGTTTTTGCATGTTTATTTCCTCTCAACAGCTTAGAATTGGAATGGATAGCCGGAGTGCTTCTGCATATCATCTGGATCATTTAGGTGACGATCAGATTAAACTTAATCTCTTGCTTCTGTCAAGTCTTGAGCGTATAAGAAGCGGTTGTTCCTTGCGAAAAAACGGGAGAACGTGAAAAAAATTAGGCTGATTGGATAGCTGGCTGACCCCGCCGACTCTGAGTACGCCTTTTATATTGACAACTAGGGAGGAAATCAGGTAGACATGCAGGTACGTTTCACTGGGGGTGCTTTTTAAAAGCTGAGAGAGGCGGAATGCCTCAACCCTTGGAACCTGACACGGTTAATGCCGTCGTAGGGATAGTGATAAAAGCTTCGCAGAAATACCCTTTCTTTCAGCAGGTTCCTTTCGCTTTCCTCTCTGATTGCATTCCGCTTTACTTTCTCTATCGACAACTTCCTGAATCACTATGCAGATAATCCTGAACGGCGAAAAAACTGAAGCGGCAGGCCCGACCCTGTACGAAATGATTGCGGAAAAGGGATTCACCCCTGACACCGTGATTGCGGAAGTTAATTTACAGCTGATCAAAAAAGAAAACTGGCGGCAAACGGCTCTCAATGAGGGCGACACGGTCGAGTTGCTCAGTTTTGTAGGAGGTGGATGAATGTCCAAACACAACTATATAGAACCAGAACCGTCGGATGACACACTGTATTTCGGTGACGTGGCCTTTTCCAGCCGTCTGCTCACCGGCACCGGCAAATTCGCCTCACGGGAGCAGATTGCCCCCATGTTGGAGGCCAGCGGTTCGGAGCTGATTACCGTGGCCCTGCGTCGGGTTGATCCTAATGCTAAGGAAAAGGATATCCTCCAGTATATCCCGAAGTCGGTGCGGGTGCTGCCCAACACCTCCGGGGCCAGGACTGCCGAGGAAGCGGTGCGTATCGCCCGGATCGCACGGGAGGCGGGTTGCGGCAGGTTTATCAAAATCGAGGTGATCAGCGATATGAAGTACCTGCTGCCGGACAACGCCGAAACCCTTAGGGCTACGGAAATTCTGGCGAAGGAGGGCTTTATTGTCCTGCCATACATGATGCCGGATATCACCGTGACCAAGCAGTTGCACGATGCCGGTGCCGCCGCGATTATGCCCTTGGGTTCGCCCATCGGCACCAATCGGGGCCTGGAAATGAAGACCATGATCAAGCGGATCATTGAGGCGAGCAAAGTGCCTGTGGTGGTGGATGCCGGAATCGGCAGGCCCTCCCAGGCGGCGGAGGCCATGGAAATGGGAGCGGATGCGGTGC
>CBDTVG010000207.1:0-4497 GCA_965363745.1 uncultured Candidatus Electrothrix sp.
GTTACGGTGTGTCGCACTAACTTGTATTAAAACCTCATTGTCTTGAGGAACGGGTTTTTCGCTTTCTCAAAGATCCACTGTTTATGGCCTCAACCGTCTTTCTGGAATCTCCCCGACGTATCATGGCATTATTAATGATTATGACTATCTGCCTTTTAGTCTATGCTGCTTTAGAGCATCGTATCAGAGGAAGCCTTCAGCAAAATAACGAGACCTTTCCAGACCAAAAAGG
Organism: uncultured Candidatus Electrothrix sp.; assembly: GCA_965363745.1. GTDB lineage: Bacteria > Desulfobacterota > Desulfobulbia > Desulfobulbales > Desulfobulbaceae > Electrothrix. The sequence continues at coordinate 233 of CBDTVG010000207.1, forward strand.
GAAACCCAACAGCCGCCCCACTACTCGTTGGGTGTTTCAATTTTTTGCTGTAATTCATGTGCTTTCCGTTAATTTCATGCAACAAATTGTTTTGAATGTGAATGAACATCAGATTCACTTGCTCCGGCTCCTCGAACCAAGATATAAAAGATTATATTCTGGAAGTGGGTGAGGGTGTGCGGAGTGTCGGCTCACAAAAATATTATTCGGCTTTTCAGTGTATTCGGCGTGCAGGCTGCGAATTCGTTCACTGATTGTCTTGAAACGGTTGGTGTAGGCCACCAGCAGGAGGGAGATGGCCGGAAAAAGTAAGGCCGGGGAGGTCAGAGTGAGTTCCATTTTGTTTATCCTTCCTGCTTGATTATTACACCGGAATTGCGGCATACCTTCGGTCATCCGCCGTCATATTTTCCTGAAAAGCCTTTTTTCCTCAAAAAGAGACAACCGGATAAAAATATTGCTCATTGGTCGCACTACCCGTTGCACCGACAAAACCGTATGTCGCCACAGAGGTTCCCAGCAGGGTTTTGAGGTCAAGACCTTCATGCATAATAAGCGTGTCCCCGTCAAGGGCTACGGATAAAAGTTGCGCCTCTTTTTTCCAGCTTATGGTCAATGAATGGGTTGTGCCGTCTTCGATATTGAAGGTGAGAGGCACAAACGGTAAGGTTTGATTTTCCGTGCTACCGTGAGCATTAGAACCATTTTTTATAAGAGCGATATGATCGTAGACCGGATAGTAACTATCTATTTCAACTCCCAAGCAAGGATTGCCGTTACAGGCACTACTGAACCCTAACTCATCGTCATTACTGCTATTTAACAATATGCTTGCCGAGGGCATTTCAGAAAGCATAAGAAAAACCATACCGTCTCCCCCGCTGTCATCGTCACCCATATAGATGGCAAATGTTTTTTCAAAATCCGCATCAAGGTTTAATGCGCCTTCACGCAAGGCCATGCCGGTTTTTGATGTTTCATCTGTTGTAATGTGTACGGTTTTCTCTCCTTCCGCCTGTTGCGCATCTCCGTACAGCAGCCAGTCATCGGTCACGGTGATAGATTGTTCAGGAGGCGTGAGGTCTGTCATATTGTCAGCAAACGTGGAATCACCGGTCATACCGACATCCAGGATACAATCTTCCAGCAGGATGGGATTGGTAATACCGGCATTGCGGCAAATTTGTTCGGCATTTGCTCGCACGGTCTCTGAGAGATCGGATGTCCTGACAAGTTCATAGGGAAAATTCAGGTCGGTATAGGTTGCGGTGTTTTTTCCGGTGGCATAGGTGAATAAAGATTCCGCTTGGGTGATGCGCCAGCTGTTGCCGAATTCGTTGTACAATTCGCCTTTGGTCAGTTTGTTTGCTATGTCGAACGTCTTGCTGCCGTCTCTGGTTTGCAGGTCGTTGGTTTTGTCACCGTCGCTGTTGCCTAACAGACCCTTGATCAACCCTTTACGGTTGTCTGGCAGAGAAACAAAAACATCAAGATAACGGCTGTGCATTCTCACTTCCGCCATACTATTGTCCTTCCAAATGATCCAATATTTGGACTGGGTTTCAGCATAAATTTTACATCCGTTTTTTAGCTGGATAATTTCTTTATCCGCCATCGTTACCGGAGTGTTATTGATAGACAGGCGAGGAGTGTTTTCAACATTGATCTCGACAATATCTCCGCCGACGCTCGTGACAAGGGCTTTATTGGTCGCAATCCGTTTGGAACCGGGCCAAGGCCCCAGACGGATTTGAATTGTCATTTCCGTAGGGTCTTGCGTTGATTGCAGATAGAGAAATTCTCCGACTGCTTGGAAGTCATATCCCAGTCCGTCAAATGTGCGTAAATGGGGGTCGCCTGAGTTGCTGCCATACTTATTATTACAAGTCATATATGCACCAATACCTGTGGCTAATGAATACCCAGCACCTATTGCCACAGCTAATGGAGCGCCTACTCCGGTGGCAGCCAACAATCCCACAAGACCAACTGCTATCCCACCTGCATGACCAATTAGAGAGGTTTTTATATTACATTCAAGTAGTTCTGGAGAAGCAGAAGGGCAAAAAGCAGTACCTAAAGACATGGTTGCAACTCCACAGATATGACCAGTTGCCAGTACACCTACAGCTTTAAGTCGTCCTTCTAGGAATCCAAGAAAATTACACGACGTATTAGCTAAGATAGATGCTGCGGTACAGGCATCTATATCGCTTATTGCGGAGTGGATTGCCTCAATTGGAGCTTGAAGAAACCCATTTTCAATATGAACTTCATGTAAAATCCAATCCAAGGCGATGATTGTTCCTTCATTTACACTGAATTTGGCAGGAAATCCGTAATCATCCATTATCGTTTTAATAATGTTATTCCCTATAATTTCTTCAGCAGAAATAAATACAAGAGCTTTTGCTGCACCGTAGATATCTTTCTTCGCAAAATATTTGATCACCCAGCCGTTAGTTGTCGTGAGTGTAAGCCATAACGGATCAGAAGGATCAGTATTAGTCACCACTTCGGATTGATCATCGACAACCGGAGACTGGATCGAACTAACATCAGGCAATTCGCCAACAACTGTCCATTCCTTTTCACCATAAATTGTGTAGTTCTCCCAATTCAAAATTACCTTCTTATTACCCTGTTGCTCAATAGAAATCGGGTGTCCCTCACCGTCGAATTTCATTTCAAGATATTCGTTGGTATCATCCTTATTGGCATGAATTCCCGTCAACACAACAGGCGCACCCATTTGATCTTTGACGGCAAAATATTCCACTGTCCAGCCATTGGTCGTCACAGCCGTCAACATGAGCTGATCAGACGGATCAACATTCATTGTAAACGCTGTATTCTCATCAATAAGCGGCTCCGATGAAAAAGAAAACTCAGGCACCGTGCCTATGGTTGTCCAGTTATCTTGATATGCAGTTAAATTAGCCGCCTTTTTCAAGGCAAGCACAGCATCACCCGACCCAACCTTGCCATCACCGCTCGCATCCAAATCCGAGCAACTGCCTTCATGTCCTGTCAACATCCGCATAATCCTAACAGCTTTTTCCAGTTCGGAGGTGCTGAAGTTGGCGGCACATTCCTTGCCTGAACTTACCACCGTAGCAATACCCGCCAACCACGCCTGCAAACCCGTATCTTGCGGAACACATACCCCGGTTCCGTCAATTTTAAACTCTTTCATCTTGGTCAGGTTGACCAAGGATAAGGGTAGCTCGCCAACCATTTGCGGATTATAGGTGAAGCGCAGGGTTTCAAGTGCTGTTAATTGCGTTACCAAAGCAGGAAATTGCGTCAGGAAATTCTCGCTTAACAACAATTCTTTCAGGTTGGTCAGGTTGGCTATTTCCTCCGGCACTTCAGTCAGCTCTGTGGAATTAAGGCGTAAACTCTCCAAACCCGTCAGCTGACCGATTCCAGCCAAGGAATTCATGGGCTTGTTCCACGATAAATCAAGCAACGTCAGATTAGTCAAAGCGGCTACGGGAGCAGGCAACTTGGTCAGCTGATTATCATGAAAAGAGAGACTGGTGAGCGAGATCAGATTGGCTAACTCGGCGGGAATGGCAGCATCGGTCAGCTTGTTTGACCAAAGAGTCAGGTACGTCAATCCCGTCAACTTTCCAATCTGGAAAGGAATATTGCTTATCTGATTTTTTTTCAGTTCAAGATGGGTTAATTTTGCACAATCTCCTATGGAATCGGGTATGGCCGTAATCTGATTTCCGCCCACCCAAAGTCCTTGCAGCTCTGTGAGTTGCCCTATGCTGCTCGGTACCGTGCCGGTCACTTCGTTATCATTGACGTTCAAATACTCCAGACCAGACAAATTCCCGATACTTTCAGGCAATTGTCCCTGAAGCCCGTTTCCCGCCAAATGGATTTCAGCAAGTTCTCCGTTCTTACATACAATACCGAACCAACCACAGGGCGTGTTGTTTGCCAGCCAGCCGGTATTATCCTTCCAGTTCGCACCATTCGTGCCGTTGAACAGATCCTGCAAAGCCGCACATTCTGTCGCCGGAATTTCCGTGACATCCGCACATTGAAAAGCAAACGCAACGCCCGCTATGATCTGCGAAAAAAGAATGCCCGCAAAAAAAATTACAGCAATTTTCCGATTACCCATTGTATCCATCCACGCTTTTTTTACTGACAACATAATTTTCTCCTGTTTACCTGAAGCAGAATCAATTCTTTAAGAGAAGGAAAAGCCAAGGAATAATAACGGACTTCCTGTATCCTGTACCGCC
>CBDTVG010000208.1:0-4496 GCA_965363745.1 uncultured Candidatus Electrothrix sp.
AAGCGTTACCGGGCCATTGACCGAGATCAGAATACATGGTATTTATCGATCAGTGAAGTTGACGGACAACCGGTGGAGGTCTTCGCCTCAACAGCCTTTGACCGAGATCATGAGTTGCAGTCACGTATTTCCAACCTGACCACAATAACTAGGTTGATTTCACTGATTCTCCGCCACATTTTTCTCAACGAAAAACTGACATTGGAAAAATGCCTCAAGCAGATAAAACGCAGTTCACGCAATAAAAACGACCTGCCGGATATACTGTATGGCGTTCTCAGTCGTTATCCTGAAGCGATTTCTTCGCAAACCTCAGCGGTGTCAAAAACAGCTTCTTCCGCCAGCATGGATGTAAACAACAGAGAATAAATTTCGCCGTAATGTCTAAGATATGGAGTAAAAAAATCGATCTATCCATTCAAAATGATATATATTTTTCACTCAAAATAATTACAGCAAACAATCTATGATTCTCTTTTGTGAAGAATGTGGTCAGCGAAACAACGTTACACTGACCCCGTCCTTGGTTGAAAGCAACAGCTTTACCTGTCAATTTTGCCATTTTCTCAGTCCGTTTCCTTTTCTTGACAGCGAGAAAAAAAGTACCAGCAATAACTCAGGTATTACTTATTTGCCTGAAATATTGCATTTCGGACCGGAGATGGACAATGAAGAACAGTCTTTTCCGCTCACCTTTACCATCGCTGATATTCAGGATCCTGAAATAAAGGTCGAACCTTTTCGTCATCTCGACCATTTAATCACGGTAAACAAAAAGGCACCGGACAGCTTCACAATAACAGTCAAGCCTTTAGGGAAGGGGAAAGAAAAAAGCATTCCTCCAGGATATACCGGTCCCGGCATAATCTTTTGTGAAGAAAAGCTCATGAGCTGGGGGACAATAACACTCTCCCGCGAAAAACAGTCGGAACAGATGCGGGAGCCTGAACCTGAGCCAGCGGTTGTGCCCGTGCCTGCAAGTAACAGAAGATCCTCCACCTCGGTTTTTCATCAGAATCCATCGAAGATAACCGAGAACAATGATGTCAATATCCTGCATCAACAACTAGCGGACTATAAATCCCAGCTTCACCAGGCCAAAACCACTTCTTTCAGAATGCAGAAGGAGCTGTCTATCAGAAGACAGGTCATGGACAGCCAACATTGCGGCATTCTTTTTATTAATATGGAACGACGAATTGTTTACGCCAATCCGGTTTTTCTCGACAAAGCCGGATACAGCCTGAAGGCCATTCAGACAAAACGGATTCATCAGGTTGTCATGCTGACTGATCCTGATCTCAATTTAAAAGAGGTCATGAAGGAGGCCCTGCGACAGGGAGAGTGGGAGGGGAAGGCGTTTCTGAAAGAGGCTGTGCACCAGGGAAACTGGCAAGGGAAGAGCGCAAATGGAAAAAATTCTGATGAGCAGCAAAACAGCGCTTCAACCATCTCTTTCAAGTATACGCATGGAGATGAAGATGGACATGAGAAAGGTTTTGTCTGCCTGCTCCATCCCGAACAAGATGAAGGCAACCTGACACCATCCTCAACTCTTTCTATCGGGCAGGGCGGGACAGTGAACCCACAGGCTAATCATCTGTCAACTGAAATTAGCTATGATGCCCTGACCGGTTTGGCAGACAGGCCTTCCTTTCAACAATATCTTGAAGATTCTATTCAGCTGGCCGGAGATGATCCCGGCAGGATCGGCCTGCTCTATATTGATATTGATCATTTTAAACGCATCAACCAGATATTCGGTCCGGGATTTGGCGACAAAATATTGTGCAGCGTCTCTACGATTCTGCAACAATGCGCTCAGGAAGCCGGGGCTAATATGGTGGCCCGGTTGAGCGGTGATGAATTCGCCATCATCCTGCCTCCGCCTGCGGATAAAGAAGTCGCAGAACAACTTTCGCAACAGATAATGCAACGATTCATAACTCCTGTGAATGATGAATCCCGCGCCATTTTGATCAGGCCCAGCATCGGCTACTGTATATATCCAGATGACGGAGACACTCCTCTGGATCTGTTGCGCAATGCGGACACAGCCATGGAAGCAGCAAAAAGTGAAGGCGGCAACCGGGTATCCTCTTGGAACAGCGGCATGAAAGTCCAAGCGGCGCAAAGTTTGTACTTAGAAAATGACCTGCGGCAGGCCGTTGCGGACGACAGCATGATCAATTTCTATCAACCGCAAATTGATCTGACCAACGGATCTATCTGCGGAATGGAGGCCCTAGCCCGCTGGATACATCCTGTCAGGGGACTGATTTCACCAGTGGCTTTTATTCCAATCTGTGAAAGCACCGGGCTTATTGAAAAACTCGGCATTGATCTCGTCCGGCAGGCATGTGCTCAGGGAAAAAAATGGCGGGATATGGGATTCAGGAGGTTTATCATGGCTGTTAATATCTCCGGTAGGCTATTGCGACGACGTGACCTATTTTACCAAATCATGAGCTGTGTAGAAAGTACCGGCTTTCCCCCGGAATGGCTTGAGGTCGAGTTCACCGAAGGCGTGTTGATTGAAAATATGGACTTCACCGTTGATCTGGTTGGTAAATTACGGGCGGAAGGGATAAAATTGGCTATTGATGATTTCGGGACCGGCTACTCATCCTTAAGCTATCTACAACATCTACAAGTAGATAAGATTAAAATTGACCGTTCCTTTATCACGAACGTGACCACCAATAATACCGACGCAGCTATCACGCTTGGCATTATCGCCATTGCTCGCAATCTTCACTTCAGGGTCATAGCCGAAGGCATAGAAACCGAAGAGCATCTTTTTTTCTTGCAAAGAAACCAATGCAACGAGGGGCAGGGATTTTTATTCAGCAAACCAATCCCAGAGAAAGAAATGACAAGCCTATTGCTCCGCGACAGCAGTGTTGCCCTGAATCATAAACGCATGATTGATAAATTCTACACCATCAAAGCGTAGTTATCGCAACGGAGCTGAGTGACGCAACAGGGCCAGTTGAGCCAGTAAAGCCACCGCAGCCGTATCCACATGCAGAATCCTGCTTCCCATGCCAAAGCCAGCAAAGCCCTGCTCTATAAAACAGCCCACTTCAAACGCATTCCAGCCGCCTTCCGGCCCGACAGCAAGAAGCACGTTTCCTTGCTTTCCCGCAGCTGGATATACATCCATCAACGTTGCTGGCATTCCGGGATGCGCTATCAGGCCACCCCCTGTCAGTTTTGGCACAACATCCTGGACAAAGGGCTTGAAACAATGATGAACAAGCACCTCAGGTATACGGGTGTCCACAGCCTGAGCCAGCCCTTCAAGCAACAGGCTTCTTATTCTCTTTGGCTCTAAAACCGGTGTCTGAAAGAAAGATTTTTCCACCTTGGCAGATCGGATCAAATGTACACGGCGCACTCCCAATACCGTGGCTTGCTTGAGTATCCGTTGTAACATGATGGGTCGGGGCAAAGCGAGAATGAGGTCCACGTCAGGCGGAGGCGGTGGATCACGATCCAGCTGTACTTTGATTTCCACGGCAACGGTATCTATAGTGATAATCGTTCCCGTGCCGATTTTGCCGTTGACCATACCGACACGCAAGGTATCACTGACCTTGAGTTTGAGCACCGTGCGGATATGTTTCGCCCGGAAATCGCTGAGGGTCAGGCGGCCTGCCTCCAACTCGTGTTGTTCAAAAAGGACAAGGTTCATGCTGGCAGCCTGCAATGGATTAACCGCGCTTCCAGAGAGAGCGGGAGAGAGTGTTTCTCAGGGTTTATACTGCATACAGCGTGAAGGAGCAACAGATTAAAGCAGTGCATCCGTCGTCTTGACCGGGGCAAGCAAGGCAACGTGGAGGGGTGGGGTGGACACAGGGCGTTGTAGGGGCAGACCTGCGTGTCTGCCCGGAATGCTGGCAAAAAGGGCGGACACATAGGTCCGCCCTACGGGACACGGAATCGGGGGCAAGGCGTAGGGGCGATTCTTGTGATCGCTCTGGATGTATCTGTCTATAATATAGGAAAAATACAAGATTCGCCCCTGCCGACCCCGCCGCAATGCACGCAGCCAATTCAAAAGGGTTTTCTCTCTCTTGTATAACCAGAACTGCCAGCGGATGTTTAATATTGCCCGCACCCCCTCCAATGCAGGATGGCCGATGGTCTCTGCAATCTGCACGGCCCGGCTGATGTCGTCTTCCGCCTTGGCTAGGTCGCCTATATTTTGATAGGTGAGACCGATGTTCCAGCATGTTTCCGCTTCTCCAGCCTTGTCACCAAGTTGCTGGCGTATTGCCAAGTCCTGTTCCAAATACTTCACTGCCTTGGCAGTAGCAATTTTAAATTTGGCAACTTACTATTATTTTTAATAAATGCATGTTATCTTGAAAGGCATAATCGTAACTACTCAGCCACTAAATAGCGACCTGTACATACATGCCAGCCACAACATATTGTATTTTGCTTGCGTAAAACGAGAAATTCAGGCAGAAATAGGGTCATCTGAGATG
>CBDTVG010000209.1:0-4494 GCA_965363745.1 uncultured Candidatus Electrothrix sp.
CAAAAATCTATCAACCCCGCTTTTTCACCAATCTCAAGGGTGCTTCCTGCCGCCCAATATGCACCCGCACGTTCATATCCAACTCCTGCAACCTATCTGTGAGCAATTTTTGCAGGCCCTGCCGGATTGCAGGATTCTCCGTGGCAAAATGCCCGCCGTCTATGAGCCATAACCCGGCCTCTTCAGCCCAACGGGCGACATCGTGCTTAATTTCAGAAGTAATAAACACATCCGCCCCGGCGGACAATGCCGTTTCAGAAAGATCGGAACAGGAACCGCCGCATACTGCGACCTTGAAAACAGTGTCAGGCCGAGGGCCAGCTTCCAAGAGCCAAGGAGGAGAAATCGCCTTATATATATCAGCGATAAAGCTATCCGTCGATACAGCCTCTGGCAGAGTACCTATCCTTCCAACGCCACATTTTTTGCCACAACGATTAGATGGATCAGCTATCAAAGGAACAGCGTTGACAACCCCAAGCAACCGGGCCAGCACATCACTGACTCCCCCGCAGACGGCATCAAAATTGGTATGACACCCTATGACGCTGATACCAGCTTGGACGGCGGAACAAATAAAATTACCCACAGGATGGTCAGTACGCAGGCTTTTTAAAGGATGAAAAATGGCGGGATGGTGGGTGATGATCAGTTCAGCCCCATACTTCTCGGCCTCAGCAATCAGGGAAACTGTGGGATCAAGGGCGAGAAGAATCGATGTGACCGGATTATCAGGACTGCCGACAAGCAAACCGAGATTATCCCAAGCCTGAGCGAGACCACTTGGTGCTACATCCTGAATAATATCAAGTATATCCTGAACTTTTACCACAATACAAAGAAAAAGAGGCACAACCCGTAAAGGGTGTACCTCTTGTTTTGACATTTAGTCTGCGCTGTCTTGCAAAGATAAGGTTTTTTCGGCTTTTGCAAACAACAACTTTTGCGGAATATATTTGGATTCAAAAGACAACTGTGAAAAATATTTCATCAAAGGGCAAAGAATATATTGAACATTCTATGCATGACTCGATTATCCGTTAGAATAATTGGTGGGCCTACTTGGACTCGAACCAAGGACCTACCGGTTATGAGCCGGTGGCTCTAGCCAGCTGAGCTATAGGCCCCTCAATTATTTTAAACTCTATATAATACCAACTGAATTATTTTGGTCAACTAAAATCGACAGGGAATTGAAAAATAACCTCGACATCGCCTTCCTGATAACCCTACAAAGCCACCTTCAGCAAGACAAAACCACCGATCAGGAGCACAACAAAAGCTATACAAAGGAGGTTAAAATAACGGTCGATAAATTGTTTAGCAGGTTCGCCCCACTTATGTAGCAACCACGCCACAAGAAAAAAACGAAAGGCTCTGGACAACAGCGAGACGAACAGGAAAACAGGTAGATTGACCCGGGCCACTCCGGCGGTGATCGTGACAAGCTTATAAGGTAAAGGGGTCAATCCAAAGATAAAAACAATCCAGGCGTTCCAATGATCGTAGACCTGAAACAAGTATTCTCCGCCTAATGAACTGCCCATGCTTGAAATAAGGTAGGACGGCAACGCTATATCCATTTGACCGTCAACGTCCACAAGGGTCATATGGGCTATATGTTCAATAATCCATTGTCCGATTGTTTCCCAACCGAAAACTCCGATTCCATATCCGGCTAAACCACCGGCAACCGAAGCCAAGGTACACCAGAAGGCATACTTGTACCACCGACCGGTCGCCCCCAACACCAAGGCGATCAGTAAGATATCAGGAGGAATTGGAAAAAAACTCGACTCAGCGAAAGAGAGGACAATGAGGGCATGCAAGCCGTATCGGCTATCCGCCCAGCCCAACATCCAGTCATACAAGCGACGAATCATGCCCGGTTTTTTCTCCTTATTGATGGAGTTCTGTTTTAGCTCATCCCTTATTTCTTCTTGTGCGGTATCCATATTATTCCTATTCATTCCAAGCATGAGCGCCTATAAGATTGACAAAGCGAACCCGCCCGATGGTGCTCACCTGGACCTTTCCATATTTTTTTAGCAGAAGGCGCAATTCCTGCTCCTCCTGATTGCCCACAGGGATAACCATCCTGCCCGGGTCAGCCAGCTGCTCAATCAACGGTTCAGGAATTGTCGGGCCGCCCGCCGTGACAAGAACGGCATCAAAGGGAGCCTTATCAGGCCAGCCCGCAGTGCCGTCGTCGATACAGGAGGCGATATTGTAGTAATGAAGTCGATCAAACATTTTTCGCGCCCTGCCGAGCAGAGAATGGATGCGTTCAACCGTGTACACCCGCTGACAGAGCCGAGAAAGAACCGCCGCTTGATAGCCGGAACCTGTGCCGATTTCCAGCACCCGTTCATATCCCTTGAGCCGTAACGCCTGGGTCATAAAAGCCACGATATAAGGTCGGGAAATGGTTTGGTTGGAGCCAATAGGCAGGGGAAAATCGCCATAGGCCTTGGCCCGCATGGCATCCTCAATAAATTGATGTCGAGGTATCTCTCCCATGGCCCGCAGGGTAGCGGGATCCTGAACACCGCATTGAGCAAGCTCCTCTACCATCCGTTGTCGCTGGATGGCAAAAGAAGACAGACAACCTGTATTCACTTCAGTTTTTCTCCGACGGACTTATTCGCCCAGTCTTTATCATCTTCCTTACGTATCATAAACTGACAATCTGAAACAAAATCGCCGTCCAGCGTAACTCGGATCATCTCATAGCTCTCAGGATCAATGAAGTCGCCGACCAGCGGCATCCTGCCTAAAGCGCCCTTACGATCCTGATAGTAGATGTATTCCTCCACACCCGGAGAAAGGGTACGCCGTCCGTCGGGTTCGCCGAGATAGCGCACTACGTCTTGACGATTGGATCGACCGGGTTTGATTAAAGCCGCATCTGAAGCCAGATAACGAATCGGCTTGGACGAACAACCGGCAGCGAGAAAAAGAACAGCAAGCATCCAGATAATCATGCGTTGCATTATAATATAACCTCCGCTCAGGGTGATTCAAAAAATACAGCGGACAGAAAGCCTGAGACCGCCTGTTTATGTGACAGCGAACACTTTACACTTTTCACCCCTGTCCTTCAACCTGAATTGCTCCCTGATGTTTCAACCCGTCCTTAGAATTTCCAGCCCGGGTTGATCTGTGCCATGCCCGCAGCGACATCGTCCGTGCCGAGGTCATTATTGGGGATCAAGCGCATTTTATAGGACTGGGGGACGGCCAGGGCGTTGACTTCGGGTTTTCAGTGGATTGAAGGCAGGCTGTTCTCCGTTGCGGAGGGGTGATCTTTCTGTTTTTACCATGTGATACCGGCATGAGTGTTTATTGTCCGGCAGCGGTATTTTTTTATTTACTTCTTAAAATCAATATGTTCTTTTGAAAATACTGAAAAGGTGACGTGTGTGCATATCCTTATCAGCAGTTGTGTATAGGTGACAAGGCGGTTCTAGGATTTGAACCCGGTAATGATATCAATTTTTTTGATATTCTGTAAGAAACTAATGAGATACAGCCAAAGAGACAGTATCCTGCTGATTTTTCGTTATCGTCTTTTTGGGATTGGCGTAGTTATCGGAAAACTATATATTGATGGATTCGTAAAAAGTCCAAAATATCCACTTTTCGCCTCGTAACCCATTGAGTTATCATTGCCAAAAACGAAAATTCTGACTTTTTACGAGACTATCATATATTCACTTATTATGTGTAAAAATAAATCAAAACTCATTGACGAATTTATTAACTGGAACTATTGTTTAGTTGAGGAGCAGTGTTAGATGCTGAAAAAAATAAAATTAATACAAGGAATTGGCAACTTCACCAAAACGACAGCTAGGGGAATAGACCTTGGTGACGTTACAATTATTTACGGTGAGAACAGGAATGGCAAGAGTACTCTTTGGAATGAGAATTTAATAACTGCTCCATTTGTCTAACCGGGTAACACACGGTGACCGTGTCGCCTGTACGAAATATGGCAGTTATTTAATTTCTGTTCCTTTGTGATGTAATGCACTCTCTTTCGGAGAGCGACACTGACTTTATCTCAAATCGAAAAAGCATTCCAAATGATCAAACCAAGCCACCAAGAGTAGAACTTATGTTCGGTACTCAGGCTGGAAATGTTGCTGCTATTTTCAAAAATGACCAGTGGGAAGTGAAAAATCCTGAATGTTCGAAACTATATGTTTTTGACCAAAGTTTTATACATCGAAATGTAATCACCGGCCAAAAACTAGAACGGTCAAATTCCAAAAGTATGACTAGCTTCATTCTTGGTGAAAACAATACTGCCTTATTTGTCGCTTTAGCAGATATGAATCATAACCTTCGCGAAGAGCGTAGGCTTCTTTCGAGCTTAGAAGGGCAGCTTACATCTCACTCTGTGGGAAATGTTTCTGAGTATGTTAACTTGGCTTTACCTACAGAGACTAATTCTACTTTGTCACATTAGAAATGTAATTATACTCTTGA
>CBDTVG010000210.1:0-4486 GCA_965363745.1 uncultured Candidatus Electrothrix sp.
TTATTCGGGAGAAACTTTGGGAGATTTCTGAGGATGGGTGATAGGAATCCTACAGCAATCAGCTTGTTTTGCGGTTCTGGAGGTTGTTCTCTCGGATTTAAACAAGCTGGATATTCAATATTATACGCCAACGACAATAACAAAGCGGCAGTTAACACCTACAAGGCTAATTTCCCTAACACGAATTGCGAGTTGGGCGATATAGATAATTTGGATTTTGAAGAGATACTGAAAAGTCTAAATCTTAAGGCCGGGGAGCTAGATGTTCTGATAGGTGGTCCTCCATGCCAAGGGTTTTCAACTGCTGGTTTACGTTTTTGGGACGATCCGAGAAATCATTTACTGACGAGCTACATCAAGGCACTTTCTGTCATTAAACCTAAGTGGTTTATCATGGAAAACGTCGAAGGCATGCTGACTTCAAACCAAGGAATCTATGTACACGAGACCGTAAAAGCATTTATTGAACTTGGTTATCTTGTTAGAGTTGAAAAGATATATTCTCAAGAATACGGAATCCCTCAGAGAAGGAAACGGGTACTGATAGTTGGCAATAGACTGGGCTATAACTTTCAAATGCCCAAATCAACAATTAATATCTCCGGTCGAATATTTAGAAATTCAAATGTAACGATTCTGCATGCCATTGGAGGGTTGCCCTCCCCATCTCATTCCAGCACTGCCGAACTCTGTTACGAATCTTTACCAGTCGATGAATTTGATGCTTTACTCCGAAATGGAGCTATCAAAGTCACTGATCACTACTTTCCAAAAATCAATGGAATTCAACTCAAAAGAATATCTGCATTAACCCTAGGGCAGACAATGAAAGATTTACCCTCTGAACTTCAGCATGATTCTTTCAAAAAAAGAGCTAATAGACGGGTAGCAGATGGAACCCCCACAGAAAAAAGGGGAGGCGCACCAGCAGGACTAAAACGATTGCACCCAAATGAGCCTTGTTTAACTATAACAGGTGCGGCCACGAGGGAACTAATACACCCGCATGAAAACAGGCCGCTTACAATCCGAGAATGTGCAAGAATTCAAACTTTTCCTGATTCATTTCATTTCAATGGCAGTGCATCGCATAAAATGCGACAAATTGGAAACGCTATCCCTCCTATATTAGCAAGAATATTTGCTAAACATATACGAGATGATTATGGATTTACACAAATAGATACTCCTAAAGGGCAACTATTAGGATATTTACTAACAAAAGCCGAGGCAATGAGCCCTGCCTTAGCAAAAACAAATAAATTACTTTGCGAGTTGCGTTTCGGCAAAAAACTAAAACAGCAATCTCTCTTTGGATAAACATATGGCGAATACCGCTTTTATAAGAAGCTTATATTCAAAGTGCAAAATGCATGGCAGTGGAGAAGCACAAGTCGTTATTTCTAACGATGAGCTTGCATCTCTTATCACGATTGCTATAAACAATCTTAACTGGTCATTTGATGAACTAGGAATAGCCCAGATTGAATTGCCTGACCTTGACTACTATCAAATACCATTAAGTTGGTTCGACGATAAACATGATTTAGGCGTTGAAGCGGATACAATTATCAATTACCTCAAATCTTGTTTTGCAAAAGATAATGATTTTGCATTATTCATTGAAAATTTATCTGCACTTCACAGAAGAAGATTGAAATATAAAAGAATATTGTCTTCTCAACCTTTACCTAACATGGATCAGATTGGGCCAAGGGTTTTACTTGAATACGGCGGTTGCGATACCACATTGCTAGCAAATTGGATGCTGTGGCGGAAGTGGATTTACGATATTGACAACAGATCTGCGCAGGAAACAGGATATTTATTTGAACCTCTAGTAGCGAGTTGCATAGGTGGCGAAGCTGTAGGATCAAGAAACTCTCCAGTAAAAAGGCTTGATGCCAACGGCAATCCCACAAGTAAAGGACGGCAAATAGACTGTTTAGTGCCGAGTAGCAATAGAACATATGAGTTAAAATTAAGAGTAACTATCGCCGCAAGTGGACAAGGCCGATTTGGAGAAGAGTTGTCCTTTCCTGTTGAAAGTCACGCTGCGGGGTTCATACCTGTGCTTCTTGTTTTGGATCCAACACCATCAGACAGGCTTACGGAGTTATCACAAAGGTTTTTGGAATGCAATGGTGAGTTTTATCAAGGTGAATCAGCATGGGAACATATGGAAAGCGAAGCTGGTGCAGTTGTTTCGGTATTTATCGAAAAATACATAAAACCTGCAATCCAAGGTATTGAAGAGATTGATTTACCACTCCTCAATTCTATAAATCTGAATTGGGGGGAAGATGTTGTGGTGATTTCATCTGGGCCAAATTCCTATATCATTAATAGAGGCTAGGCCTATAATCAAGCTGTCCTCAATGCTTTTGATACGATTGAGCTTCACAAAGATGAACTTATGGCCGACTGGGAGTTTTCCGAGCAGGCAATTTAGGTTTCGCACAGTCTATCATTACGGCATAATTTCACCGGCAATAACAATTTCATAACTCACCCCCAATTCAAGAGACTATTAATCACATGCTCTCCAAAACATTAAGCGGTGCTGTAACAGGCGTGGACGGTCTCATTATCCAAGTGGAAGTTGATTTGGCTCTGGGTCTGCCCGGTTTTTTCACGGTGGGGCTGGCCGAAGGCGCTGTACGTGAGTCCAAGGATCGGGTCAAGGCGGCGATCAAAAATTCCGACTATGCATTTCCACCCCGCAGGATCACGGTTAATCTAGCTCCGGCAGCGGTCAAAAAAGAGGGAGCAGGCTATGATCTGCCCATTGCCCTCGGTATCCTGGCGGCTTCCGGCACGCTAGTCTGCCCGGATTTAGAGAGGACAGCGATTGTGGGTGAGCTCTCCCTTGACGGGACTGTGCGCCCGGTGCGGGGTGTTCTACCTATGGTGCTGGCAGCCAAGGCCAACAAAATTCAACGTTTTCTGGTACCGGCGGATAACGCACGAGAGGCCGCAGTTGTCAGCGGCATTGAGATCATCGCCGTGGAGCGGCTACATCAGGCGGTGGAGTTTCTTGCTGACCGGGAGCATATTGAACCTTCCCATACCGACGTGCAGGCCCTTTTCGGCAGGCGCAATGAGTATCCCATAGATTTTTCCGAAGTGCGGGGCCAGGAACATGCCAAACGGGCCTTTGAGGTGGCGGCGGCGGGCGGCCATAATATCCTACTCAGCGGGGTGCCCGGAACCGGCAAGACCATGATGGCCCGCAGACTGCCCACTATCCTGCCTGATCTCTGCCTTGAAGAGGCTCTGGAAACCACCAAGATCTATTCCACCACCGGACTGCTCCCAGAGGATATGCCCCTGTTGGTGACCCGTCCCTTTCGCACACCCCACCACACCATCTCTGATGCCGGTTTGATCGGCGGCGGCAGGATTCCCCGACCCGGCGAGGTCTCGCTGGCCCATAACGGGGTTCTTTTCCTCGACGAGATGCCTGAATTTCGCAAACACGTTCTGGAGGTCATGCGTCAGCCTCTGGAAGACGGGGTTGTCACCATTGCCAGAGCTGCGGCCAGCCTTCGCTTTCCAGCCAATTTCATGCTGGTCGCAGCCATGAATCCCTGTCCCTGCGGCTTTCTCGGCGATAAGGTCAAAAAGTGCAGTTGCTCACAGGTGCAGGTGCAACGCTACCGCAATCAGTTATCCGGCCCTCTGCTGGATCGGATCGACATGCACATTGAGGTACCGCCGGTTCTGGTGGAGGAAATCAGTAGCCAGAAGGCCGGTGAATCCTCAAAGACAATTCGGGAGCGGGTCAATCAGGCCCGCAGGTTGCAACAGCAGCGTTTCGCCGCTGAACCGTCAGTTAATTGCAACGCTCAGATGGGTTCCCGCCAGATTGAGACCTTTTGTCCATTGGATCAGCCCAGTAAATCCCTGCTCAATAACGCCATTGTCCGGCTGGGTCTGTCGGCACGGGCCTATCACCGGATCATCAAGATCGCCTGCACTATTGCTGATTTGGCCGGGGCTGAGCGGATTGATTCCTCCCATGTGGCTGAGGCGGTGCAGTATCGGCGGCAGCAGTTTGATGTTGGGTGATTGGAAAGACTTGAGGATATTGCTAATCCATCCGGTCAACTGGGTGAACTGGCATGATGCCCGTGAATACTGCACATGGCTGGATCAGGAATTACGCATCTCTCCTGATACTCCAACCTTCTTGGCCGAGTTGGGCGATCGGCTGTCGCCTTTCTTACTCTGTTTCAGAATCTGAAAGCCCCCGCAAAAACTCCACAATCTCCCCCAACCCACCACAATCAATAATCCGTTTACGGATTTCAGCAGCCCCCCGCAGACCGGTAAAATAGCGGCAGGCATGATTTTTGATCCGAAAAAGCAACCGCTCCGTGTCCAGATGCTCCCTGGCAAGTTCCAGATAGCGCAGGATCACAGGCAGTCGCTCGGTCAAGCTGTCCGGTATATCGCCCGGCTGGAATACCCACGGATTGCCCAA
>CBDTVG010000211.1:0-4447 GCA_965363745.1 uncultured Candidatus Electrothrix sp.
TTCAATAAGCACAATCGGTTAATGGAGACAAAATCTTAAAGTCGTGCCATTATCCTAAAGACCATAACGGCTTTTATCGCCGATATCAAAATGCAACGGCATACGCCATTTTGCAACAACAAGCCAGTTAAGCAGAAAGGCCGCCAGGATAAGAATATAGGGTTCGGGGGTGGCAAGATGAAACATTCTGCACAGCACTGAGCCCAACAGCAGGAAAGGAACCAGGCTTAAGCCTTTAATCTGAAAACAGAATGACTCCTTAACAGCAAACATCGCCGCTGCCAGATAAAAAAAGGCCAAGCTGAAGGTTTCTAATATATGTATTGAACCGGAACCTTTCAGGGCATAGGCGAACGAGAGCAGCATAAAGCCGATCCAGGCCATAAAGGGGATGAACCATCTGAATTTAGGATCGTACAGATGCACATCAGCACTTGCCAGGGCGATGCCGACGGCAAAACAAGGTAGGTAGAACGCACCGAGTATTTCTATGCCGATAATACGCTCAATGCTGTAGATCAAGGTGGTTAACGCTACAATGGTTAAGCCGGTTCTGTACAGGGTGACGGTCATGCTGTCAAGAGGCTCCATTGCAGGAGTATGTTCAGGGTTTGCCATGAGTTATCCGTAATTAAAGAGAAAAATTTCATTGATGCGAGCTTCGAAGCCCGGTTTCGTTCCCCGCCATGAAATCATCCTGCGGGTGGAAAGTCAATATGTTTTGCCGTTGAGGTCAGGCCGCCCGTGGGAAATTATTTGGGCAGTCCCAGTCCTCCAAGGTGAGAGGGGACAGGTCATGGGCCACTCTGGCCCGGTCGCATCGTTCATTGGGCACGCCGTCCAGCAAGGAAGGCTGAAAGTCACGGCAGACCGAAGAACGCTGCTGGTAGATCTCGCAGTGTACCTTTTCGCCTATAATTCCTTTCATGGCTATGCACCAGGGCTTCAGGCCTCTGGTTCCTTTCATCTGCACCCGGAAGTCATTGATCTTTTCTGTGAGATGATCCGGGACACCGTCGGGCGTGCCGAATTCTGTTTCTGCCCAGTAAAATGATGCTCGGAAAAAGGCGCAGCAGGCCCCGCAGGTCAGGCAGGGATTGTTGGTTTCTATAAGTGACAGGTGAATACCTCCGTAGAGAAAAGGATGAATTGGGCAGTGTTTGCCCAGACCATAGAAAATGGCGAGGTGCATATAGTGTCTGGTTGTATCCTCGTCAAGAGGAAAAGCGATTTAGTGGTTGGGAAAAAATTGGTTTGTTTTGGTAAGATGGAAAGCACTCTTTTTCATTTTTATTCGGACTTGTCAGCCTCTCAGCCAGCTGAACACGCACCGGTGCAAAGCCGTTGACTTCCCGTCCTCTGTTTTGTAAGTATTTTATCTGGAATTACAAAATGTTACCAAACAAGTGCCTTTTAGTCTTCCGGCTTGCGATTACATGCCGGGTTCACCTCTGCCCGGCATGGTTTAAAACAGTGCTTCGGCATTATTATCCTCTTTTTTTGTATTTTCCTTTTCTGCTTTGGGTGGATCGGGCACCGATTTATCGCTAAACGAAGGAAAGTTTGATAGACGAAACAACTCATCCCGTATTGCATCTACAGGCTGAAATTGAATATCCTTCAAAGGAATTGCCCAGCTAATTCCTACCTTCCCGGCCTCCAATCCCCCATTAATAATGCCGATAACTTGATTATGTTCATTGAGAAGAGGGGCACCTGAATGTCCGGGGAGAACTGTCGCCTCTAAAGTTAATACATTTATATTGATGTCAGGGCTGTTGCGCTTTTTTATTATAGCCCTTACCCTTGCAGGAAGTAATGTCCACAATTCTGTGACTGGTGGTATAAGAATGTTGATCTGAGAACTAATCAAAGAAGATAACATGCCAAAAGGGTAGCCGATTATATATAATCCTTCATGATTTGGCTGAAGCCCTGATGCTGGCAATCCGCTGAGTGCAAAATGTTTAACTTCAGTAGAAGATAACAGAGCAACATCATGCAAAATATCAGCTTTAATAAGTCGTAAATCTTCAAAGTAAATTTCACCGTCGCCGCTAAACACACGGATACCTCTACATTTTACAACACCGTGCAGTGCGGTAATAATTCCTGTCAGTCCTTCTAAACGAAATCCTGTTGTCTCCTCACTTCTTCCCGTAGAAGAAGCACATTGTATTTTAAAGACCGTTCCGTGCCCTATCTTTTTCCAGGGTAATAAGGCATCCAATTTCGATTTCAACTTGACGATATCTTTTATGAGCTGCTCTGTTTCTTGTTGATTTGTCGTTGTAAGAAGATTACTATTTTTTTCTTCCAACTCTTTTTTATCCTTAAGGATAACAGCAAGGTAACTTAGCCATCCTTGTTTAAGTTCTGGAGTTGTAGTAAGATTGGCAAAATATTCAGCGAATCTAAGGCGGGAATCCACATCCTCCACCAGCGCATGTTTCAAGAATTGTCCTAAATACTGCATTTCAACTTTTTGTCGTTCTACGACCGCCTTTTTTTCAAGTAATTCAACTTCCTTTTCTTTAAATATCTGTTCCCGTTTTAGCTGCCTTTCCTGATATACGTTATTGATATGCGTGACACCGTAAGTGCCGATTCCCACTGTAATCAATACGGTAAGAATATTACTCAAGATGTGCCATTTTTCTTTTTCTCGTTCAAAACGGAGTTTCTTTTCTTCAATACTGTCTTGTGTCACAATTTCTTGTTCTCGAAGGTTTGTTGATTCTGATTCGTCGTTCATAATTTTTTACCTACTATTTTATATAATAATTACAAATAGTAACAATGGGGAGACAAAGGATAAGGAGGGTTTTCATAATAAAGACCCTTGGTTTAAGGTGGATCAAAGAGGATGATGCGGCGTAGGGGCGGTTCGCGAACCGCCCTTACAATTTCACGACAGGGGTACATGGTTTCGTATCACAGCCCTGTTACCGCAACCGCCGTCCAGCCAGCCAAACCAACACCAACACCGGTACCCCCATCAAGGCCGTTACCAGAAAAAACGATTGATAGCCCCAAGCCGTGGACATGGTACCGGAGTAGCCGCCGATCACCTTGGGCAGCAGGGTCATCAGGGAGCTGAAAATAGCGTATTGCATAGCGGTGAATGTAATATTGGTCAGGCTGGCTAGGAAGGCCAGAAACGCCGTGGTGGCAATGCCTGCGCTCAGGTTGTCCGCTGAAATAACGATGTAAAGCAGCTGGATATTATTGCCCGCATCAGCCAACAGCATGAACAACAGGTTGGTGACACTGGATAATAGGGCACCGAGGAAGAGGATCTTCATCACTCCGTAACGGACGGTCAGCATCCCGCCAAGAAAACCGCCGATTAGAGTCATGAATAGGCCGAAGGTCTTGGTTACGCCAGCGATGACCTCCTTGGAAAAACCGAGCTCCAGATAAAAAACATTGGCGATCATTCCAAGTACCATATCCGATATTCGATAGAATCCTATCAGGGTCAAGAGAAGTATAGCGGTATGGATGCCGTAGCGATTAAAGAAATCCATGATTGGATTGATATAGGTCTGGCGGACCATGTCTCGATCAGCGATATTCAGGGCGGCGAGGATAAAGGCGACGCACAGTCCGCAAAAAACAGCAACAGCAAGCCGAACGGTTTCAAGAATGAAGGCGATCAGCTTGTCGTGTCCTCCAAAAAAAGTGGCAAACAAAGTTTTCCACCCGGCAACAAGGTCGTTGGTTAGAAAAAACACCCCGACAAAGCAACCCACGGTGCAGACGAACATGAGGATAATTCGGAGATAATGGGTTGCGGAATACTCATAATTTTTTTGCATAATCTTTGGTTCGGGAATTAACAAGGTGGTTCCCATCCCGATCAGCATAACGGCGGCCATAGACAAGTAACTGTACTGCCAAGCCGCATAGCTGTATACCTCCATACTGGTGCCGAACCAAGAAGCAAGATAGAGGGCTCCTGCCCCTGCTGTCAGCAGCCCTACCCGATACCCGACAAGATAGGCTGAAGATAGCAGTGCCTGCATGTCCTGTTCAGCACATTCTATCTTGTACGCATCAATCACAATATCCTGAGTGGCAGAAGAAAAACCCAACATGACTGCGGCCAAGGCCATGATGACCAGATTGTGTTCCCCTGCTGCCGGGTCGGTCAGGGCCATGATGCAGATGGCCGTGATCACTGCCGCCTGTGCCACCAGCAGCCAGCCTCGTCTTCTCCCTAATTTTTTAGTTAAGAAGGGCAGGGGTAGGGTGTCGACGAGGGGTGCCCAGATAAATTTGAAGGAATAGCCCAGGGCGGCCCAGCTAAAAAAGGTGACAGCTGAGCGGCTCACTCCGGCCTCCAATAGCCAGAGCGACAGGGTGGAAAAAATTAGCCAATATGGAAGTCCTGCGGAAAATCCAAAGAAGAGCATGGTCACCACTCTGGGATGGCCCCAGGCCC
>CBDTVG010000212.1:0-4426 GCA_965363745.1 uncultured Candidatus Electrothrix sp.
TCTATTGACTGGAATTACAAAAAACAACATGCAGAAGACCTTTTACGGGCTGCTTGGCTAATGTGACAAAGTAGAATTATTGAATCCGACAATCAACAGGCCAGTGCCTGTTCCGCCGCTTTCGTGTCCGGGTAAATCTTGAACAAACTACTGATCCTTGTGATATCTAATAGTTTTTTTACGTTTTCTCCCGCACCGCAAAGGAGGAACAGCGTTGTCGAGTGTAACGATTTAAAGATGGAAATAATAGCTCCGAGACCACTGCTATCCATAAATTGCACAGGACTCAAATCAAGAATAAGTGCCCGCTGACCCTTCCCAATGCTTTTTTTTACATCAAAAATAAAATTTTGGGCACATGTTGCATCAAGTCGGTTTGTCTCGAGATAAACTACTTTGTAGTTTTCATGAGATACCACCTTGTGATATTTATATTTTTTAGTATTAGTAATCATTTTTTCCCCTTGTTTGTTATTTTCTTGACAGCTTTAAGCGAATTCGTTCATTGTGATTCGCTGGAGTGTCGATATATTAATGTAAACTGGAATGCTCTAACATCCTTTATAAGGAGGATACCTTTTAATCAGGATAGTCAACTTTTTGCACTTAAGTACATTTTTTTGTACTCAAGGAGTAATGTGCTATTTTGAACGACAGAGTGGGTAGTTATTACTCGTTACAGGCATCCACTTTGGATATTTTTTACCCAAATATTTGGATATGTACCATATTTTATATTATATAATAAAGTTGACGTTTATAGCAAGATTTTTAATGTTGTTTCCGGGTATTTTTTTTATTTCTTCCAATTTGCTCGTTAGGGCTAAAACACAACCTACTACATATTGTATATATGAATGATTACCGTATAATTACAAGGGATGAATCTCTATTTGAGGCGATATCAGCAAGTATCAGTTCACCGGATATACCGGAGCAACGACTCCAAATTAGCAAAATTGTTAATTTTGATGAAGCTGTTGATTATATAAACACAGAGCTACCTGAAATAATTTTTATAGATTTTTCAGATGATTATATCGATAGCTTTGCTTTATTGGACGTTATTATGCAGGATCAGTGGCTACTTAATACTGGTATTATTGCATTTTCAAAAAATCAACAAGACACTGAACGAATCGAAGCGATTCAAGGTGCCAATATCATTGTTGCGATAGAAGAAAAACAAATTCAAGCCTCTCTTCCGAAGATAATTTCTATTATACTAAATAATTGTCGAATTTTGTTTCAGCACGGATTGGGTATGGACATCGTGGAAAATATTTCCGGGGCGTTCAGTTTGGATAATGATCCGTTAGAGGTAAAATGTTATGCTAACCTTATTGCTAATTTTTTATTCAACACGAAAAAAGTAAACAGTGAGGGGAAATTCAATCTGCAAATAGCCCTGATGGAAATGCTGATGAACGGGGTTGAACACGGAAACTGCAAAATTACTTTTGAAGAAAAGTCTCAATGGCTTGAGAGCGGGAAGACGATAGATCAACTAGTTTTTCAACGAAATAAAGAAGATTCGGTTGCGAAGAAACAAATCAGTTTCAAATATACCCTGAATCCGGTTGCAGCATATTTTTCTATTACCGATCAGGGGGAAGGATTCGACTGGCGTGCAACTATGCGGCTTATTAAGCAACAGGGCCTGCTCGCTCTCAACGGTCGTGGAATTTTTATTACACAAAATGTAACACAGGAACTGACATACAACGACCAAGGAAACATGGTAACCTTTAGGTTTGCATACAATCCTGAACAAGCTTATCTCACACCTGGGCTTTTCAGCACTATGCAGATAGAAAAAATCGACAAGGGGGAAGTTGTTTTTCACCAGGGTGCATCAAGCAGTTGCCTGTACTATATTGTCAATGGATATTATGATATCATTGTCAATGACAAAATCGTCTCCTGTTTAAGCCCGGATGATATTTTCATGGGAGAAATGTCCTTTCTGCTTAATAACCATCGGAGCGCAACCGTGCGGGCCAAAACCACAGGACATCTTATTAAAATATCAAAAAAAGAATTCATCCAGTCGATTAAGAAAAAGCCGCATTATGCCCTCTTTCTGACACGTCTGCTTGCCCAGCGTATACATCGGGGAAATCATTTTGAGCGGATATAACTGATAATAGACATAATTATCCCGACCGATGTGGGAATAAAAAACCGGGACCACCTCTGTCAACAGAATCAGCTTAATCCACCTTGCGAAGCGCAATATATTGCACCTCATTCGGATAACGAAACCGGACAAAGATCCCCTTTTTCCGTAGCTCCTCCGCTGACAGCGGTTGCGGCCAAAGCAAGGCGTTCGGATCGTCCGCCGCGAGATTAACCGCCTGATATTTTCCGGTCAAAGGTAGGTCGGGCGGAACAGAGAATGTTTCCGGGCTGATGACGTAGTGCCGCAGATTAATAAACACGAGCACAATATCGTCTTTCGCCCAGCGGGCAACGGAAAAGATGTCGTCATTAAAGCCTCTGCCGTTTTTCTTCCGCATAAAGAAGCGTTTTGTGCCCCGTAATGCCGCATGATCGGCGCGGGCCTCGTTGATCCGCTTATAAAAAGCCTCCACATCCAGATTTACCGCATCCCAGAATCCTTTGATATTCCGCCAGCTGTTTTGAAAATCTACCTTCTCCCGAATGCCCAGCGGCTGGCCCATGTAAACCATAGGCACACCATAGCTGGCTGCGGCGACAGCATAACGTGCGGCCATCAGCCAGACCTTGTCGTTGCCCTGTTCGTCATGACTGGTGCCGTTATGCAGCATGGCCGCATTGAAGCCGAACACTCCCGCCTCTTTTTCCAGGCTCGCCGCCAGCGCAGACATCCGAGCCGTGTCATTGCGATATAAATAATGATCAACCGAGGTGATCACGTCGAAATGGCGATTTGTGCGGTAGAGGATCTCATCCGGGTCCAGTACTTCGGCCAGGAAGACAAAATCCCATTTCACCTGCCGGGTCTTGTTGATGATGTACTCCCACGCTCGAGGCGGTAGCCCCTGAGCGAAGTCTGCGCGGATGCCGTCAAGCCCGTTGTCCGTGCGTTTGAGCCAGTAGGGAATGATGTGGGCAAAATAATTCCACACATTCTCGACCTCAGTATCATATCCGCCCTCCGGGTTCAAATCCGTGTAGAACAGATCTCGCTCATCCTGCGCTCCGCCCCGTGACACATCACCTCTATTCGATTTGGGACCAAGCGATGAATAGTCGCCGAAATACCAGTCAAATCCGGCATCATACCATTGATGCTCGCCGAGTCGATCGACAGGCGCATATACCGCCAAATCGTTCTCAGCGGAAGCATGGGCACGGTAATTGCTTCTGCTTGTCGCCCAGGCCGGTCGGCCCCGCCTAATCAATGCGCTAGGATTTTCAGTGAAGCCCAACTCAACACCGCCTTGGCCGAATCGAATATCACGCCCGGAATGATTGAAGGCCACATCAATGAATACGTTCAGCCCAAGGCTGTCCGCCCGCCGCACAAGGTACTGAAACTCTTTTTCAGCCGCCTGCTCGTCGCCTGATGCTGCCAGCTTTCCATTGATCGCATAATAGTTGCGCACGGCATAGGGGCTGCCGGGGGAATGATTCGGCACCCATAAGTTTGAATCCGAATCAAAACGTTCCGCCGCAACAGGCATGATCGGCATGAGCCACAAGGTGTTGAAGCCCAGTTTGTCGCGCACTCTTTTGAGGTTGAACGGATCAAAACCGTCATTTTCGTGATCCGTAAAATCCTCCAAGGTGCTGCGCTCATGTTCCGTATCGCCGGGTAATGCCTCAACGACAAGCGGATTGACTTCATACATCGTCAAATCGAGAACCTTGCGGGGAGAAACAACCACCGCCGCGTCACGCTGTCCGTCGAACTGATTACGCCATTGCCACTCTCCCCGGTTGATGCGAAATCGTGCGGTCAGGCGATACGCACCGGCCTTGTTGACCGTAAGCTCAGTGCGGTAGACATAATTATTTTCGTTCTTTCCTGTCAGCTTCATAGGCTTGGTGACCCAGTAGCTATCGGGCTGATTCGCCTCTGTAATCGGCTCAAACACTTTGGCGAAGTCCCGCCGGTTCAGATTGGTGAAGGTTTCAACCTCAAGCGAGTCTGGCGGTGCCCCCTCGCTGTATACCTCGACGGAAACCTCCATTTTGAGCTGCTCGTTGCTGTCCTCATCAAGGAAATATTTAACGGTGCCGTAGTTTCCGGCCCGTCCGTCCGGCCAGACTTCAGCATCGGAAAGCCGCAGATTGCCCATCCAGACTTCAGCGAATGACAGGGAAGCGCACAGCAGCACCAGAACAAGCTACTGCACCGCTGTCTTGGCAATTTTCATGGCAAATACTGAAGGTTTGGGCTGAATTTTCGATAATCAGGAAGCGCATCAAACACGTT
>CBDTVG010000213.1:0-4414 GCA_965363745.1 uncultured Candidatus Electrothrix sp.
AAAAACTCAGCGTTCACAACCTTTCTAACCTGACACCGCACCCCTTCAATGTCTTCATCAACTACTCCCACCCACCTGTTCTCCAGCGGATCACGGCGATCCAAGGGTTGGAAAAAAATCAGTGACATATTTAACGAGATGAACGGAGCGGATAGATAGGGAGGCGGGACTACTCCGGGCCAGTGTATTCCGCCCCCTGATCGCCCTCCTTACCGATTCTCCGCGCGACGGGAATTGCCCCTATCTGATATTTTACGTCTACTGTGAATTAGTATCATCTGGCTGTTATTTTGAGATAACTGTTGCTTTTTCGCTCGTAATATGTATTGTGTACCCAGAGTGGTCGGAAGAGGAATCTGTGCCGTTTTGGAATGAATGCCGGTCGGAGATACGGCACGGACAATGACTGCAACGGGATAAAATTGAAAAATTCAACCTGGAGAAGACACTGTGAATATTATCATTTTTTTGAGAAACTCAGTTACTCTGCTTGTGATTACCTGCTTTGTTAATGCGTTAATTTACAGCAGCGCATATGCAACAGGGGCTACTACTTTACCATACAATGGGGATCTTGTATTAGACGAGGAATACCATGATATTTCTTTTAAGGTCTTTGAACATAGAGAAAATAGTGACCCGAAACCTATAGATGAATCACCTAAATATCGTTCAAGTGCATTGTCTCTAAAAAAAGAAATGCTTGGTGTTCTTAATGAGTTATACGCAGATGAAAGTAATAAACTTAGCAATTTAGAAATCGGAGCCATTTATTTCGTGTATGGATACCTCCAATAATTTGGAGGTTATCTTTGTTTCAGAACAAAAGGTTGAACGAAATTACAAAAGGAATATTGAACTGAAAAACAATTTGCTTAGGGATCAACTAAGAAGTGCGACAATTGTTATGAATTCAGTTAAAGATCATGATATTATAAAAGAAAATTTTGCTGTAGTAATGGAGATGTTTTCACCAAGTGAAACTGACAAGAAGAGCGTTGTTCTAAAATACACTCTTAATAAAGTTAATCCTTGGATATTCATTTTGATAGGCATAGTTATTGTTACCACTATTGTAATAATTACAACATATGTCGTTATAAAGGGAGTAGCAGTTGCACAGGAAATAAAAAAGAAACAAGAAGAGGTACAAGAAATATACGAGAAAGTTTGGAGTGATTGACAGACTTTGATTCGTGCTGCAAAAAAACAAAATTTCTCCCGATGAAATACTGCTCTTCTTGATCCTGCTGTTTGGCCCCTTTGCCCATGGTCTGGTGGAGACATGGGCGATAACAGCAGTTCATGTCTCCACAATATTCCTGCTTGCTTTTGCTGTCCTGACTAGGCTGTACAGGGGCAGCCTGATAGTGTACCGCACCCCGGTTGACCTTCCTGTTTTCCTTTTTTGCATAATCGTTTTCCTCTCCTTTTTTGTTTCGGTATATCCTTACGCTGGCAGGATTGCTCTGTACAGAATTCTCACCTGTCTTGCTCTGTTTTATTTCGTTGTCAATACTCAGAGAAGGGCCAAAAAAATAAGCAGGCTATCTAAGGTACTCGTCATTTCCGGCGGCATCCACGCTGTCATGGGCCTGATACTGACAGACGGCAACCTGCTGGGATTCAAGGTGTTGTCCAAGGGACAGTATAATATCTCCCTTTTTTTTCATAATCACAGCCACTTTGCCGGTTATCTGGAAATGCTGGTCTGGCTGTCTATCGGCATGGCAACGGTCAGCAGAGGAGCGAAACGGCTCCTCTTTTTCAGCATGGGAATACTGATGGCCGTAGCGGTTGTTTTTTCTCTCTCGCGAGGAGGAATTATTGGACTGATTGCCGGACTTTGCTTTTATCTTGCCGTGTTATTTTGTATCAGAAAAGAAATGCCGGGAGGTCTTCGTTTTCTGATCGTTTTTGTTTTTCTCGCCTTTATTGTGCTTGTCTGGCTCGGTCTGGATCCTGTTATGGCGCGGATGAAGACCTTGGAAGATCCTTTGGCGGCTGGCGGGGGGAGAGTTCAAGCCTGGAAAGAGATGCTGACTATGATTTTCCATCGTCCTTTGCTGGGCTGGGGACTTGGTTCCTTTCCCTTTGCTTTCCCTCCGTATCAACCTGAATTACTGTCTGGAATTTTTGTCAATCACGCCCATAATGATTATCTGGAACTGGCTGCTGAGACAGGAGTGACCGGCATACTGACAGCCCTGCTCGCTGTGTTTATGCTTTTTATTTCCTGCCTGAAAAAGTTGGTGAGTTCAAAAAATAAATATTTTCAACCTGTTGGGATCGGATCGCTCGCAGGTTGTTTTTCTCTCTTGGTCCACGCACTGACAGATTTTAACTTTCATATTCCGGCAAATGCGATCCTATTTGTGGTCTTAGCAGGGATTGCTGTACTGTCAGCCGCCGAGACTGCGGGAGAAATGAATGAATCCGTCCGCATGTACCCCAGTTTCAGCAGAACCGGAAAACTGGTCGGTCTTGTACTGATTTTATTGACGACCTGCCTGAGCTGCGCAGCGGTGCTTTCTCCCTTGCTTGGAAGCATATATGTACAGGAAGCCAAAGCGTATCAAAAAAATGGAGAAAATGACAGTGCTGTTGCTATTTTGGAAAAGGCTGTTCTGTTTGATCCGGGAAATGCGGAGTTGATGAAGATCATGGGAGATATGCTTCGGGCAAAAAAAGTATCAGGCGGCTGGCGAGAACGAACCGAGACCCTGAAGCATGTTCTCAGCTGGTATGAACAGGCTGTCAAAATCTGTCCGGTAAAAGGGTCGTATTATACTGATAAGGCATCGGTGCTGGAACTGCTTGACAAACCGACAGAGGCGGAGCACGCTTATAAACAAGCTCTGCGATATTCTCCCGTAAATCCTTCCGCTTATTATTCTCTCGCTACCCTGTATCTCAGGCTGCATCGCCTGAATGAAGCTCTCAGGTACTATCAAAAATTTTTGCAGTTGGCGAAACGGCGGTACCTGAACATGGTTCTTGACGATATATGGTGGGGAGCGGGCAGGAAGTATGAAGTATTGAAAAAGGCTGTACCTGAAACAGCGGCCTTCAGAAGGGCTTTTTCCGCGTACCTTTTTGCCAAAGGAAGAACCTGGCCCGCAATACAGGAGCTCGAATTGGCTTTTTCTCTGGAACCGACAGCGGATAATGCGCTCGCCCAGCTCAGAGGACTGTGTCGCAATAAGGATGTTCTGGAGGCCCTTGAACAGACTGAAGCATATCTCATTCGTTTTCCCGAATCGCTTCATCTACGTGAACAGAAAGCCGTCATTCTGGATCGACTCGGCAGAAATCAGGAGGCGGCATTCGTGTATCGGAGCCTGCTGGAAGGGGTGTATAAAGGGCGGTTTCTTAAATTGGCGAATCGAAATTACGCTGTAAAATACAGTACCCGCATCGCCCAGCTGTATGCGAAGGACAAACGATATGAAGAAGCGGTTGCCGTGCTGAAACGGGGCACGGGAAGGCATCCGAGAGAAGCTCGGTTGTATTATTCCCTAGGAATATATCTACGGCAATTGAACAGGCGGGAACATACACTGACGGCACTGAAGAAGGCGGTTTTTCTCGACACCAGCAATGTACATTACCGGTATCAGCTCGGAGAGGAATACCGGCGGGCAGGACTGTATCAAAACGCGGCGGAAGAGTGGAAAAAATGCTTGGAGGTCAAACCGGGTTTCGCGCACTGTAAAACAGCCATAGACAGGATTGAGAAGGAACTCGGACTGGACAGCGACCTGATCAGTTACGAGAAGGGGCTGGCTTTCGAGTTTTCCAATAAGGACGATGCGGTAAAGTACAGCATTCATATTGCTCAACTGTATGCGAAAGATGAGCGGTATGCGGACGCTGAGGCCGTGCTTCGGAAGAGGATTGAGAAATATCCAGAGGAAGGGCGGCTGTATTATCCTCTGGGACTATATCTGCATCATCTGAACAGAGGGAGGCAGGCTCTGGCCGCTCTGAAAAAAGCGGTCTTTTTCGAATACGACAACGCTGAATACCGGTATCGACTCGGAGAGGAGTACCGGAGCGGCGGCCTTTACCGGAGGGCGGAGGAGGAATGGAATATCTGTCTGGAGATAGCCCCTGATTCCGCTCAGTGCAGGGAGGCGATCATCGGGGTCAAGGATAAAATCGGACTGAACGGCGAAAACGAAGAGTAGCAGAGGGGGCAGTTCCGTAAAAATTCAGTTGCATTTTGTCAGTAATCCTATCAAACTGTTCGATAGCTGAAAAAATCGAGAATCAAGCAGGTTTTGTGCAATAAAAACTGTCGTAATGCAAGGAAGGGAGCATTCTCCCAAACACCTCAGAAGCGGTAAATACAAATGAACACAATCATCAACAACAGTCTGCACCAAATATGGCTCAAACAACTGGTGAGCGA
>CBDTVG010000214.1:0-4399 GCA_965363745.1 uncultured Candidatus Electrothrix sp.
TCTCGGTGCGTTTTTGTTGCTTGAATAAGCGCATATTGCCTCCTCAATAAATATTTAAAATTTAGCAAGTTGGTCAAACGGGAAGGTGCCAAGGGCTGATGAATTCATCCCCTTCAGCTTTATTCTGATGCACAGGCAGCTCCCTGCAAACGAAAGAGCAATTTCAATCCTTTCCTGATCCTGGGCGAGAAGATTTTAGGCGAAAGAAAGCTGCCCGCAACCCGCTTGTTAATTTCAGCGATGGTGGGATAGGGATGCACGGCAGAAGCCAAGGTGGAGAGCTTGACCTTGCCGTTCAGTACCGCCACCCATTCACCCAACAGGTCACCGGCATGAGGGCCGAAGATCTGTACACCGATGGGCTTTTCTTTCTTGTCCAGCAGCATCTTTATCGTGCCGTGTCCCTGCCCTTCCGCAAGACTTCGATCATTATCGCCGAATGATTCCGTCCAGACCGAATACTCAATCCCGGCGGCTTGAGCCAAGCCTTCATTCATGCCGATACTGGCCAGTGCCGGGTCGGTGAAAGTACACCAAGGGAGCCAGGTGTAATCCGTGCGGCGGGGGAGATGAAAAATCGCATTGGTAATAACAACACCGCCCTGATAGCCTGCGGCATGGGTGAACTGAGGCCCGCCGGTCACATCGCCCGCCGCATAGATATGGGGTTGACTTGTTCGCAGCCGTCTATCCACCATCACACCTCTTTGATCTGTTGCGATATTGATGTTTTCCAGGCCAAGGTCTTTTATATTCGGGCTTCTACCCAGAGCTACCAGAATGGTTTCCGCTTGAACGCTGATCGTCTTGCCATTTTCATTTGTAAACAGGACTTCTCGCCGGTCGCCCAAGTCGTTAACCGACAGGATAGAAGTGTTCAGGTGAAAATCAACCCCTTCAGACTGCATCACCTCCATGACCGCCTGAGCCATGTCCGCATCCTCTTGGCTTAGAATTTGCCCACTTCGGTTTATAACAGAAACTTTCGTTCCCAACCGGTTAAATGCCTGGGCCATTTCGCAACCAATGGGGCCAGCACCGAAAATGATCATAGATGCAGGCAGCTTGTCCAGATAAAAGATCTCTCGGTTGGTGATAAACGGGGTTTGAGCCAGGCCGGGGATGGGCGGCACCGCAGCCGAAGAGCCGGTGGCGATGACCCAGTTCTTAGCGGTAAAGCTTTTGCCGTGCAAACGAACAGTATGCTCGTCTGTAAATTCCGGGTCGCCAAAGAGCACCTTTGCACCCAGGCCGCAGAATCTCTCTTCAGAGTCGTGCTTTTGAATAACGGCTATGACGGAGCGGATGCGCTCGACTATCTGTTTGAAATCAACCGGCGGCACTTCCACCGCAGGCAACCCGAAGGCCTGCGTATTTTTTAGCTGGTGATAAACATGGGCGGATTTGATCAGGGTTTTACTCGGTACGCAACCAAAATGGAGGCAATCGCCGCCCAACTCCTTTTCTTTTTCAATGAGCAGGGTTTTGGCACCCAGCTGCGCTGAACCCGAGGTGACGGTCAGGCCCGCCGCCCCGCCGCCGATGATACCGATATCGTAATCGTACTTTGCCATTTTCTTCCCCTGTCTTGAGTTGCTGTAATGAGCACATACCTTAGTATGTACTCAACGTTAACCAAATCACAAGAAAGAAATCGACAATAGAACAGCTCAAGAGGATAAGGTTTTGTCAATAATAAATGCGCTGAAAGTAATAAATCAAGGTCTGCCCCTATTAAACTTATTGACTTACTCACGATAATATGGTAGTCCTGTATTTAGATGATGATGGCTTTTTCAGGATTACCCGTCAAGACTCAGAAAATCGTACGAACTGACCAACTCTGAATCGGGAATCATCACCTCGTTGCAAGATTACCGACAATATGTATTGTCAAAGCGTTGCACTTATTAAAGGCACACGCTGTGCCAGTTCGGATCTCGACTGGCTTCCCGTATCATCTTATACAAGTGAGCGGGCTTCTACTAATTTTTTTAGGAGCTGCCCATGTCAAACCCAATAGCCAAATTACGTCTTAACGCATTCCGCAAGCAAGCTGGTCTTTGCCATTACTGCAAAAGTCCTATGTGGTTAAATCTTCAAGAAGAATTTGCCGAAAAGAATTCTATATCAATAAAAGAGGCTGCCAGATTTCAGTGTACTGCTGAACACCTTATTGCTCGTTGTGAAGGTGGTAATAATAAAAAAAACAATATTGTCGCTGCCTGTATTTTCTGCAACAAGCTACGCCATCAAAGAAAACGTCCTCAAGTCCCTAGTATATACAAAAAATATATTCAAAAGCGTCTCAATCAAGGGAAATGGCATCCGAGACAATTACAACACCTTACCTACAGCTCATTTCTCCAATAAGCAGGCAGCGTCCTTCTTCCCTTGCTCTTCATCAACAAAATTAGAGCAATTGGGGACAGAGCACAATTAAAAGCCCCGCAATATCTGCCGCCGCAACTGCCGTTCAACCGGAAGCAACTACAAGTGGAGGCAATATGAGAGTAGTGAATTTCAGTGAAGCAAAAAACAACCTGAAGGCTGTGCTGGACAGGGTAGCCGATGATGCGGATTACACAATAATTTCAAGACGGGACAGCGATGATGCCATTGTCATGTCGTTGGATGTCTTCAACAGTCTGATGGAAACCTTTCATCTTCTTAAAACACCAGCCAATGCCGAGCATCTGGCTCAATCAATCATGCAGTATAAAAACGGTCAGGCAAAGGAAAGAGAGCTGATTCGTGAATAGACAGCTTGTTACGACTTGTCCGGCGTTGAAGAACTCTTGGGACGCATCAGCTTTCGGACATTTAGCTCAGTAAAGGAAATCAAGCCGTGGGGCCGGTAGATCATAATCAAAATAAGGATCAACGGGATAATGATCCACTTGAAGAGTTCCAGCGGGCGGAGAGCCTCGCCAAGCACAGAGATGCTGACCGCACCGACAATGGAGCCGACAATGGAATTGAGGCCGCCGAAGTAAACCATCGCCAATATTTCCGCCAGCTTCTGGATACCGAAGGTGCTAGGATTAATATAGCGCAGCACATGAGCGAACAGCCCACCTGCTATACCGGCCCAGAAGGCCCCAAACATGAAGGCGGTCATTTTGGTCTTGCGAGTATTGACGGTCATGGAATCAGCCGCCGCCTCGTTGTCCCGCACCGCATTCAGGGCTTTGCCCATGATTGAGGTGGTGAAGTTATGGATGATCCAGACACAGAGGGCGGTCCAGATAAAAACGGTGGTCAGGGAGGCGTAATTGGGCTGACTGCTCATGCCACGCGGCCCGCCGATGATCTCCATATTTTCCACCGCGCTTTTAACGATGAACATGAAGGCTAGCGAAATAATAGCCAAGTAATCGCCTCTGGTGCGGAAGGAAGGAATGGCCACAATCAACGAGCCAAGTGCGGCGACGGCTCCTCCGGCGACCAAGACCAAGGGAAATAGCCAAGGGCCGAGGGCCGGGTTGAGCAGGGCCGGGCCGAAGAGCTTATCATCGGCAAAAAGCCAGAGGGTCAGGGTGGAAGAGGTGTAGGCACCTAGGGCCATGAAGCCAGGATGAGAGCAGGAAAACTCGCCCTGATAGCCGTTGATGATGTTCAGGCTGATGGTCAGGATGATGGAAATCATGGTCAATTTGACCACGAGAACTCGGTAATCATTGATTCCGGCCCAGAGATGAAGGATGCCATAAAAAGCGGCCAGATGGATCAGGGTGGCGGCCCAAGTTGGCATCTGGACGAGCCATTCGGCAAGACGGTTGGCCAACCCGGCGGACAGACGACCGACAAGCAGGATAGGGATGACATAGATCAACAGGTCGTAGCCAATTACGTTGGGGATGAGTAACGGCTCTTTGAGCATGATAAGCGTACCGAATAGGACAGGTATTTTGGGCAGGTAGAGGTGATAGGAGGTTGCGGCGCCGAGATAATATTCCATTAGGGCGGCGGCTAAGCTGCCGAGGAGCCAGCCGGACAGGGGGGTAATGGAGAATGTTTTTAAGATGTTGCGTAGTTTTTGCATGGTTTTCTGAATAATAAGAGAAAGTTTCTTTGCGGCGGTATTTATTTAAAATGCTGTCTTCGGGTGTCAGTCCTGTCGTTTCTGCAATATGATCAATATTCAGCAGGTTGCGCACGATTTTAATATCCGAAATGCGGATAGCGTTCCTGAGCAACTCTCTGAGAAAACCTTCGAGTACCTCGAATCACCCCATGTCGGTTGTTGCCATCTTATGCAGGTATTTCATGGTCACAGGAGCAAGCAGATCTCTTGCAACCGCTGCTTTCTGCTCAATATCATCCACTCTTGGGCCATCGTGAAATATCTCGTTTCTGATGCCGTAGACGCAAAGAACTGCTTTTTTCATTACCAGCA
>CBDTVG010000215.1:0-4398 GCA_965363745.1 uncultured Candidatus Electrothrix sp.
ATTTCTGGTGCCAGTCAAAATAACATAGGGAGGAATATCTAAAGAAACACCTGACATCCCACCAATATAGGCGTATGAACCAATTCGACAAAATTGATGCACCGCCACCAAACCACTCAAATTGGCATAACTGCCGACCTCAACATGACCAGCCAAGGTCGCCACATTGGACATGATCACATGGTCATGCATAATGCAGTCATGCGCCACATGGCAATAGGCCATCAGAAGGTTATTGTTCCCGATAACCGTTTTGCCATTACCTGAAACCGTGCCTCTGTGAATGGAAACATATTCCCGAATCTTATTTTCATGACCGATAATCAGCTCTGTGGGTTCTCCATTATAATGCATATCTTGAGGCGGCGTGCCGATTGAGGAAAAAGAACCTATATAATTACGTTCTCCTATAGTCGTATTCCCCGAAATTACCGCATGAGCGTCTACAACAGTATCAGCACCGATAGACACATCCGGCCCGATAACGCTGTATGCGCCAATAGATGCGTCTTTATGAACTCGCGCCAGCGGATCAACCACGGCGGTGGCGTGTATAGTCATTTTATCAGCCTGTCAGGAAAAAGTAGCTAACAACTCAGCCTCGGTCACAAGTGCCTCATCAACATAGGCCTTACCCCGCACTTTGATCAGTTTGCGCTTCTGCCGAATCATTTCCACCTTGTAGATGAGCTGATCTCCAGGACGGACCATTTTGCGGAAACGCACCTTGTCCATTCCAGCGAAATAGACTATCTTTCCTTTAATTCCTTCCGTAGACAAATAGGCCAGCATCGTCCCTGCTTGGGCCATACCTTCGAGGATCAAAACACCAGGCATGACTGGTTCTCCGGGGAAGTGGCCTTGAAAGCAGGGCTCTCCCATAGAAACATTCTTCAGGCCGGTTATGCTTTCGCCCCGTTCAAACCCTAAAATCCGATCCAACATAATAAAGGGGTATCTATGCGGCAACAGCGTAAGTATTTCTTTAATATCCATAGGGAGCTGCACCTCTGTCTCGTCACTCATTCAACTCTTCTCCGTTTTTCTGTCCTTGTTTCCTGTTGCAGTTTCCTGTTGCAAATTCTTTCGAGCATCATACCTGAACATAGCGCATTTATTCATCAGGGTAAAGAAAAACAGACCTGCGCAATATGTCGCATTGCACGGCTTCATATCGGATCATCCTGTTTATAGGATGTAATCAAAATTCATTTCTTATCTGTTGCATTATGTATACCTATATTTTATGTTATACTGTCTTAACAGACTGACATTACCTTGTTACTTGTTTTATTCTAGCTGGATATTCGATAAAGAGAACAAATATGCCGCATACCTATATACAGTCAAAAATTATTCGTAGCCTAGCTCCGTTTAAGGTGGATCATCTCGCCATATCCTATGCCGAGTTCGTGCCCAAATTATACAACCTCTGTATGACTTTGGGTTTTCGCAAAGGTATGATCATGCCCTCAAGGGCCTTCTGCTCCGATGAAAATCAGGGTTGGCCTATCATCCTGCTGACCAAGCATTTCGGCACGTTTCCGTTCAATCATGGCAGGGTGGGCGGCATTGTGGCCATTGACCGGCATGGCCCCCATGCCCATCACGGCGAGGATTCCGTGATTGTGCAGGCGAGTCATGTAGGCTATGATCCCAAGACCGGAGTCTACGGCACCTGCACCCGGCCCAAGATGGAAGGTACCTGTATTTCCCCTTCCTGCGGCAAAATCACCCATGTGATCAGCCCTTATCTTGAGCAGTACCAGTTTGCTAAGGAAAGAATTTTTCTGCATCGGGACGAGAACGAGCAGGGCCGCCATTTGATCACAGTAAAGAA
The DNA here is from genome assembly GCA_965363745.1 of uncultured Candidatus Electrothrix sp. Taxonomy (GTDB): domain Bacteria; phylum Desulfobacterota; class Desulfobulbia; order Desulfobulbales; family Desulfobulbaceae; genus Electrothrix. The sequence goes on from CBDTVG010000215.1 coordinate 1,841, forward strand.
CTCGTTTATTGACTTTACCTCCCATCCGGTCAAGGACGGTTTGGTTCTCCATTTGGAACGGATTGTCACGGCTAATGAAAACGGCAATATTCATCCGATCGGCGCAGTCAGCACGAGCCAGACCTACGAGGTCTCTGAAAATTTCCTTAAGCGTCTAGATGAAACCGGCTATATTTGGAAAAGCGGGGCCGGGGAGAGCATCGGCGATTATCTGACCGAAGATCTCTTCTATTTCCGGGAAGACTTTCATGAAACCGACGAGTCCATACTGCTGGAACGTAATCTCATTGAATTTATGCCCATCATTGTCACTTCGCGCAACCCTTCTCTGCGGGCCGCGAAAATCAATATTCAGCTGGAATTCGCTCGTACTGTGGAATCCATCCGGCGGGGCGATGAATACAAGGGGAAAAATTTGCTCTATATCGCCGGGTTGAACATAGATATTTCAGAGTATGAAAATTACCCAGCCACCACCTATTTTGTCCCTTGGGCTGCTCATATCCAGCTCAAAGACGGCACTCCGGCGGAATACATCCATCCGATGGAACAGGAACCTCTCTGCGCCTTGATCGCTGAGCAAGATAGTGTTAATCCTGAGCAGGTCGATCTGAAAGAGCAGATAGGCCGGATGCTGGCAGCTCCTAGATTTGACATCAAATCACCTAAATAATTAAGAACTGAACTATTAACGGAGGAAGTTGATGGACACTGTGTTTGTGTCGATTTGTATTATTTTGGCGGGCGGAACAGCCGCGCTTTTTTTATCCCGCCGATTTATCCTGATGCAACGGATCGTCATTACCGCCGCCTCGGTGGGTTGCGCCGCCGGACTGTGCTTCACGCTCACCCGTCTTCTGGGCGATATACCAGTTCCGATAACGAGCTGGACTTGGCTGCATATCTTTGATCTTTCCTTTACAGCGGACAGCGTTTCTTTATTTTTTCTGATCCCGGTCTTCTTGATTCCGCCGCTGGCCTTGATGTACAGCTTGCATTATTTTTCTGATGCAGGAAAAAATTTGAGCGTTGCTGTCAATTATTTTTTTACCACCGTGTTGGTGGCCTCAATGGTTCTGGTAGTGACAGCGGCCAATATGATCACCTTTGCCCTTGCTTGGGAGATCATGTCCATCGCCTCATTTTTCTTGGTTATCTTTGATTACCAGGATAAGGCAAAACGGAAAGCGGGTTACCTGTATCTGATCTTTGTTCAGGGTGGGGCTATGTTTCTCTTCGCCGCCTTTGCCATGATCTACAGGCACACAGGCAGCTTTGATTTCGCCACAATCTCCACCATGCCGGATAACCAGAAACTCCTGGTCTTTATCCTGGCCCTGATCGGTTTCGGGTCCAAGGCCGGGCTTGTTCCCCTGCATATCTGGATGCCCGCTTCTTATTCCGCCGCGCCGGGGCATATTCCGGGGATTATGTCCGGAGTCATGGCCAAAATGGGTATTTACGGAATACTCCGTATCTACCTTCTTTTAGAGGCTCCGACCCCGATGATCGGCAAGGTCGTGTTGGTCTGCGGTATGGTTACCGGCATCACAGGGGTTGTCTACGCCTTGGTTCGGCAGAATATCAAAGAGCTGCTGGCCTACAGCTCAGTGGAAAATATCGGTATCATTCTCATCGGCTTGGGTATCGGTATGCTTGGCGCAGGCGAGGGTAATCAGGCGATGGCCTTTTTCGGCTTTGCCGGAGCCCTGTTGCACGTGCTCAATCACTCTGTCTTTAAATCCCTGCTCTTTATGGGAGCCGGAGCCGTATTGCAACAGACAAAGACCGGCAACATAGAAGAACTGGGCGGATTGCTGAAAAAAATGCCGATTACCGGCAAGACCTTTTTGGTGGGTTCAGCGGCCATCTCTGGCCTGCCGCCATTCGCCGGATTTGTCAGCGAGTTTCTTATGTATTACGGAGCATTTCAAGGTGTCGCCACCCATCATTTCTCTTTCATCCTCGCGATATTCGCCATAGTGTCTCTGGCGGTCATCGGCGGGCTGGCCACAGCCGTGTTCACCAAGGTGATGGGACTGGCCTTTCTCGGTGCGGCCCGTACAGACAAGGTGGAGCAGGCACAGGAAGCCGCTCCTTCAATGAAAATCATCATGATTCTGCTGGCCGGTATCTGCCTGCTTATTGGGGTTGTCCCTGAACCCTTTATCCGAACAGCCTTTGCTGGCCTTAGGGATATTCCCTTTGTTGCGGGATACGACAGTCAGTCCTTTTTCCTGATTGTTCGCCAGCTCTCCCAGACAGCCATGCTGTTCATCACCCTTGTCCTGCTCATCAGCCTGTTTCGTCAGGCCATGTATTTGAAAAAACGGATTGTCCGGGCAGGCACATGGGGTTGCGGATTCACCAAACCAACGGTTCGTATGCAGTACAGCGGGGCTTCCTATGCGGATGAGATGGTGAGTTTTTTTGGGCCGCTGGTGCCGGTCAAAAAAATCTATTCAGGAATCAGTAATATTTTTCCCGGAAAAACAACCTGGGAGATACAAGCTGAGGATCTGGTTGAGATGAACTGTAAACGAGTTCTGGTACGGCCT
>CBDTVG010000216.1:0-4374 GCA_965363745.1 uncultured Candidatus Electrothrix sp.
CGGTGACCGTGTCGCCTGTACGAAATATGGCAGTTATTTAATTTCTGTTCCTTAGTGCTGTCTCCGATCATTGCTGGTTGCGCTGGACATAAAAAAGGCCGGAAACTTCTGTCTCCGACCTTGATAAATCGTCACTTAGAATGACTGCGGATCAGTGACCGCTGGTAGCCTTGTAGTCTTGCTTGGTCATACCACGGGGCAAGGGTGGTGCCGGTTCAGGTTTAATCGGATCAAAGCGATGTTCTTGAACAGTGTGGGGATTGTGGCATTCTGTACACGTCCACCATCGCTTTTTCGCTCCCACTTTCCACGAGCCAGTACGTTTGCCGTGGAGGCCCATCCGCCATTCGCCGTAGGTGGAACCGTGACAGCTTCCGCAGAGCTTATAGGACTCATTAAAACTGACCTCGTTCCCTCGACGGTCAACAAGGGCATCACGATTGGCAGCATTATGGCAGTCAAAACACCAGATTGCTCCCCGTCCATGCTGCAATTTGTTAGCATCGCTCACGATATCTTGGTGATTCATGATCTCGCGGGGATCATTCTGCTGGGTAGCCTGATCTGCACCGGGATGACAGCCGCTGCACTGCATGGTTGTTTTAAAGCTCTCTCTACGGGGTCTGATGACTGCTTGGGCAAAGTCGCCATCCGTCTTATCGCCGAAGTGCGGCATGTCACCCATGGGTTCAGTGCCATAGTAGGGATCACCGTACCAGAGGACTGCCCCGGTGGTGGGTGAACACTTCACGTTGGGATAACCGAATTTGGGGACTACATTATCCACCTTTGAGAGATTGGTAGCACCTTTCATGCTTTCGTAACACTCATTTGGTGCTACTGCTACACCGGGCTTGTCTTGTTCTGCTGCTGCACCAGACTTGCCTTCTGCCACAGCTTTGCCAGGCATATTTTGGAGTACCAAGCCGCCAGTTGCTAAGACAAAAAGGCCGTAGAAAACCACTGGTCTCACGTATTTGCTCCCTGAAATCATGTCGCATCTCCACTTATTTCCACTGTGTTGGGATTTCGTACCTCACCGGTCAATACGCCAATAGCACCCTTGATGAGCAAAGTTAGCATAATAAAGCCAGCCGCCCAAATAAACAGGACGTTGAAGATTTCAATCCAGGTTGGATGATACACGGCATACTCACCCAAGGGGGTCGGACTGAAGGCCGGAAAAACCAAGACTGCCGGTTTTTCGATGAGGATGCCCATGAAGACCACCAAGGAGGTCAGCGGCAACAGGCTGTTGTAGCTTTTCCGTATTTTGGCACTGAGCAGCAGGAGGAACGGAACTACGACCATGGCCATGACTGTCCAAAACCACGGGACATAGGCATCCAAACCGTTGTGACCAAACATCATAAACTCTAGGGAAGCAGCATGATGGGTGCCTGGATACAGTTCAGTGAAAATCTCAGAGGCAAATACCAATATGATGATCCCCAAACTCCAAATCATGACCTGCGTATAGAAGTCAATAACCGAGTCAGCAATATGCATTTTACTGAATTTACGAATTAAAAGGAAAAGTGTGATCACCAAGGCGGATCCCGATGCACCTGCCATAGATAAAAAGGCAAAGGGGAGGACAGCCGTATGCCACGCGGAAATTTGCGGATTGCTGCTGAGGATGAAGGCGGTTACGATATGAATCAGCGGCCCCCAAGCCACGGCTACGTAGACTAAAGGGGTATAAAACTTGGTGTTCATCGGCTGACCGATATAGCGCTTGTACAAGAGATAGGAGACCGCCACGACGTTGATCGCAAGGTATACGTTCAGTACAATTATATCATAGGTGAGCATCGAACTGGGGAAGTTGAAGATACCCACCCCAGGCATTACGTGCCACGCCCGATCCGGTCGTCCCAGGTGGTACATAATGAAGTTCAGGCCAATAATCACGAAGGTCAGGGCGATGATTTCACCAATAACTGCCAAATCCTTCATATCTTTACGCTTATATACATAGGCGGGAATCACCACCAGCACTGCCGCCGCAGCAATATGGGCGGTGAATATAAAGTTGGAAATGAACAGTTCCCAAATGATTTGGTCGGTGGCCCCGGTAACGATGAGGCCCTTGGTCATCTGTACGTAGGTACAGTAAAGTCCCACAAGTACAAAAAAAGAAAGAAAGAGCAGCCAGCCATAGTAGAGGTTCCCCCCTTTAATGGCATAAATAGAAAAGTCACGGGCGAAAGCTATCGGCTTTTGGGAAGCTGAAGCTATTTGTTGTTTCATTGTCATTATCAATACCCCTCTAATCCATGTAATAGAAAAATTTTGGATCGGTGTTATAATCTTCCTTGAATCGAAACACCTTCTTGGTAGCCAAAACCTTCCTCACTTCGCTTTCAGGATCAAGCAGGTTGCCAAATTTTCTTGCACCCACGGGACAGGCTTCCACACAGGCTGGATAGCGTCCCTCTCTCACCCTCTGTAAACAGAAGGTACATTTTTCCATGACCCCGCGCGGGCGAGGACGGTTCCCCAAATAATGAGTCTTGGGATTCATGTCCTCATTCGATAACACCGGTTCGCCCCAGTTGAAGTGGCGTGCCCAGTACGGACAGGCCAATTGGCACATCCGGCATCCAATGCACCAGTTGTAATCAATAACTACGATTCCATTGGGATCCCGATAAGTTGCCTTAACCGGACAGGCCTTGACACAGGCCGGGTCTTCGCATTGCTGACACTGCACCGGAAAATAAATGGCATCGTCTTCTGGAACCTGCTCCGGTTCATAGTAATGCTCGGTACTGCCAGAAATACCAACATGTTTATCGGCATGGCCACCGGATTGGATACCGTGGTTTCCCAAAGAACTGCTGCTGGGATAGCCCTCATTCAAATCTTCCGAGTCGAACGTGAGATTTCCTTTTTCCATCCGCAACACCCGAATCCACTCGATCTGGGGATCACGAGATTGATTGTTTTCCCTAACGCAGGCCTCAACGCAGCGACGGCAGCCAATACATTTGGAAATATTGAGTGCATAGCCATACAGCACTCCATCCGGGGCAGGCGTATTGGCTACTGTAACCTCCTTACCAAATTGTTCACTATAGCGCTTTTCCAAGCGGGCAATGGCCTCTTGCTTTTCGTCATCACTCATCAATTCAAAGTGACCCTGCAATGCTTCGGCCATGCTCACTGCCTCAGCTGTGTCTACGGTGACTGCTGGGGCAGCTACTGTTGCAACGGCAGCAACACCCATCTTCTTCAAGAAATCACGGCGGGATTTTTTCACCTTCCCGTCGTCCTGTTCTTCGTCCTGTTCTTCAACCATCTTTTTTTTTCTTTTGTCCTCCGACATCGTGTACTGCCTCCGTTAATATGGAATCTTGAATACCCTCAAGATACCGTCTGGTAATGGTTGCGCAGGATACGGTCAAGCATCTGTTGCTTCTCTTTCTGGGTCATGATGACCAACTTTTTGTCAGCCATGACCTGCTGCTGCCGCAAATCCTCCTCGACGTAACGGGCACGGGCGTTCACACTACCGACTTTTCCGGCAGATTTTGCGATCGCTGCCCCGGTCAAACCGGCAGCCACCACGACACCCAGTGCAGCCGTTGCTCGCTGGAGAAAGACTCGCTTGTTGGCAATTACCTCATCCTGCCCTTTGTGCGTACTCACGTGCGTACTCACATTCACCATGTGTTTTTCAGCCATAACGGCCTCCTTGTTTTGTACTTTAAACTATGCTTATGCCTTAAAAAACAATATTTTCAGTTCCATCAGCCAAATGCGCCAATACATAGATCTGTCATAGGTCGGTCAGTATGCCACAGATACAGAGGCACCCGAAGACACATACGGGGGAACATAATTTATTCTTACCAAGACCTTTCCACCTCAAAAAACGACAGCTACTGATTAACTGCAAACCACGCTGGCAGTCAAGGAAAAAAGCCGCCGCAGAAGGAAAAAGAGGGAGCATCCGAAAGGTTATGCATGCGAGCGAGCTGCTTTTTGAACCGGAGATACGCAGGCCTTCTTTACCGATGGACGCAACCATAGCGGAAGTCTATCTGCTATAATAAAATAAATAGGCATCAAAGTACCCATACACTGATACCTTCGCAAAATGAAAAAAATAGGTAAAAATGCAGAGTGTTTCGTTTTGTAACTCCTTGATTTTTTTGTTGTCACTAAAATGATTTTTCTGACAAAATCTGGGCAAAATATATTTTGGCGAAGGTATTGATTGACAAGGGTCTTTTTTTTGTTATATTATTGTTAAATAACATATTGATTTCTCACAAGTTGACAGTAACTATTTTTCATTGTGTGCGCCTCAGCTCTACCTCGCTTCTCCAGACAACCTAAACATAACCTGAATATAACCTGAACATA
>CBDTVG010000217.1:0-4368 GCA_965363745.1 uncultured Candidatus Electrothrix sp.
TGCGTTTACGCGCAAAGCAATCTACCGGCTTTAGCCGGTAGTACATTGAATTTTTGTCATATGATCTTCGTAATGTTTTCCCATCAATTGCGATGACTTGGCCTTTGGTGATTTCAGCCGCAGCCCGAACCCATCCAGAAAAACATCGTTGAAATTCCTCGGGATTGATAAATGAAAATACCCGATTGAACGTATCGTGCGAAGGAATACCGTTGGGCAGCTCCAAAAAAGTGGCGAACCAGTCTTTTTTAGCGACACCGTATTGCTCGATTTCAGTCCAGTTATCTGCGGCACAGATGACTGCACAAACAGCAATAACTATAATATCAATTAGTTTGTGCTCGTTCTTGTTAAGATGAATACGTGGATAGGGTAAGACTGTAAAGTGTTCTATAATACCGGCTGTATTGGGCTCCGACATGTTGTCCTCCTGAATAGTTTATTTTGGAGGACACTTATAAAATCAAGATGAGCAGGGCGCACGTATTATTTACAAGATCGGTTAACTTTTAAGAGTTATTGAGCAAGTCATGCGTTTACCCTGATTTCCTCCCCCTGCCCTATCACATCATATTTTCCGGATCTACATCAATTCCCATGCGCACGCCAGTCCCGATCAATCGCTTTTTCTCTTCCAATAACTGATTACACAGTCGATGCAACCGTTCAGGCTCCCTGCTCTTAAGTAGCAATTGCCAACGAAAACGTTTTTTTATCATGGCCAGCGGCGCGGGAACTGGCCCTAAAATTTCCACGCCGTCCTCTCCTTTGGGATGGATCAATGTTCGTAAGAAAGCCGCTGTTTTTTGTGCGGTCATCGCCACCCGCTCTTCATTTTCTCCGCTGAACCGTATATTCACCAATCTGCCAAAGGGCGGATAAAAAAGCCCGGCTCTAAACTCCTTCTCCTGCTCGTATAACTTTTTGTATGAGTGAGATTGAGCGAATTCTATGACATAGTGCTCCGGTTGATGGGTCTGAATAATCACTCTGCCTGCATGTTTTCCCCGCCCTGCCCTGCCCGTCACCTGAGCAAGCAGTTGAAAAGATCGTTCGGCCGCCTTGTAATCAGGAAGACCCAAGCCGCTGTCCGCCCAAACTACTCCCACCAGCGTCATTTTAGGAAAATGCAGGCCTTTGGCCACCATCTGGGTGCCGACCAAAATATCCACTTCATGATTTCGTATTTGTTGTAAAACCGAAAGATAGGCTTTGCGATCTCTTGTCGTGTCGCTGTCAAGACGGGCGACTCTGGCATGGGGAATTAGCTGGCGGACTTCTGCCTCAATACGCTCGGAACCGACACCCAGGCCGACAACTGAGCTAGAGAGGCAATCAGGACAAATAATATTGGGGGCGGTCGAATAGCCGCAATAATGGCAAAGCAAACGGTTGGTGCGCCGATGATGGGTCAAGGACACTTTACAGTCACGGCATTGAATAATATAGCCGCAGTCCCGACAGAGCATAAAAGAAGCATATCCGCGCCGGTTGACAAAAAGCAGACTCTGTAGACGCTTGTCCATATTTTTATGCAGGGCCGCAATCAACTGATCAGAAAAGAACAAATCTGAGCGGGAACGTTCCTGCTTACTCAGATCAACAACCTCGACCTCAGGCATGGACTGATCGTGAATTCGTTTTTCCATGCTCAATAGCTGATATTTTCCTTTTTCCGCATGATAAAAGCTAATGACGGAAGGTGTCGCTGAACCGAGAATAACCGGACAGTCAGCGAATCTAGCCCGTAAAACAGCCATGTCCCTCCCGTTATAACGGAGCCCGTCGTCCTGTTTATAGGCTGATTCATGCTCCTCATCAACAATCACCAACCCCAGGTCGGCCAACGGCGCGAAAACCGCTGACCGAGCTCCGATCACAATGCGCACCTTTTTCTGAAGAATCCGCTGCCATTGGTCAAATCGTTCGCCCGCTGAGATCCCGCTGTGCAGAACCGCCAAGGTGTCGCCAAAGCGGGAATAAAAATGGGCCTCCACCTGAGAGGCGAGAGCGATCTCCGGCACCAGAACCAACACCGTTCCACCTTGGGCGAGGCAATATTCCGCCGCCCGCAAATAGACCTCGGTCTTACCGCTGCCGGTTACACCATGCAAAAGAAAAGATTGAAAGCTGTCCGCCTTAAGAGCCGCCTTTATCTGACTGATGACCTCATCCTGTTCCGAAGTCAGGGTTTCCGGCTTGGCGAAGAAAGGTGGCACCTCACCGAAGGGATCGCGATAGATCCTTTGTTCCTCAAGGGTGATCAATCCCGCATCAGCCAAGCTATGCAGGGCCTTTCCCGCCCCAGAATACTGTCGGGTCAGTTCAGTTCGGGGCAGAGCTGACTGTCCTTTGCTCTGTTGAAAAAAAAGTTCTATGGTTTTTCTTTCTGTTTTTTTCAGATCAGCTCCACACAACGGTGATCCAGTTTGTGCAACAGGCGATGCGACAGGTTCGGCGCGGCCTTCCTGATACGACGCAGTTTGGTATTCTCTTAATTGCTCTCGCAGTACGGATTGCAGATAGACCATGGTGCCTGTTTTCGCCCTGACCTTGGACGCAACAATCACCTCTTTTATTTCAATCCAGCCCTCATCCCGCCATGTATTGAGTAACCGCCGCATGGCCGCCTTTGACCAAATACCTTTAACGGTTCCAGGCAGCAATTTCCCCTGCTCCAAAAGACGCTGCATCCAGGCAGCCTGTTTTTTCACCGTTAACAGAGTTTCGGGAAGATACTGACGACCGTAATCGGTCAAAATAATTTCACGACCAGAGCGGGCCGACAAGCCGGAGGGCAGAGCTGTGCGAATTACCTCGCCTAGAGGATAATGATAATAGTCGGCAATCCAGCGAAAAAAGGGGATAAGCTGTTCAGGAAAGAGCGGGTCAGGATCAAGCCGGTCAGCAATGGCTTTTATCCTATACGAAAGGACGGTTGTGTCCACAACGGAAGGAGCGAGCAGGTAACCGGTGACCAAACGGTTGCCCAACGGCACCAGAATCCTGATACCGTTAGGGAGGAAATCAATGGTATCAGTAGGCTGACTGTAGGTTAAGGTGCCGAAAATGGGGAAGGCAACAGCGACCTCATAAAAATTCATGCAAGAAACGACCGCTGTCAGCCGGAATCAAAATATACGACCGTTACAGTCACAAAGAGATTTCAAGTGCTGTCGGAATGGTTCACCGAGAGTCGGATGCACCATAGCAATATCAACAATAGCCTTTAAATAACCAAGTTTATCACCGGCATCATAGCGTTTGCCCTCAAACTCATAGGCATACATACTTCGACGATTGGCCAAAGCCTGCAAGGCATCGGTAAGCTGTATTTCGCCGCCATGTCCCGGGGTGGTTGTACCAAGAATATCGAAAATTTCCGGCATAAGCAGATAACGACCAATGATGGCCATGTCTGAAGTGGACGCACCCGGAGCGGGCTTTTCCACCATCCGATTCACCTTAAAGGTGCGGTCAAATTCTGTTTTCTCTCCTTCAACAATGCCGTATTGACAGGTCTGATCCATGGGAACCCGTTGGACAGCGATAATCGATTCATTGACCTGATTATACAAATCAATCATCTGGCGGCAGCACGGCTTTTCACTGAGAACAAGGTCATCCCCGAGCAGCACCAAAAACGGTTCGTCACCGATCACCTTTCTGGACATCCAGATGGCATGTCCCAGACCGAGCGGCTCCTTCTGCCGCACAGAAACAATGTCGATCAATTTGGAAGTACGGGTCAGCTCTTCCCGTAACTCATTTTTATTCTTTTGTTTCAGTATAGTGTCCAGCTCATAATTATAATCAAAATGATTTTCAATAGCTGATTTCCCCTCAGAGGTGATCAGAATAACCTCCTCTATCCCGGAGGCCACCACCTCCTCCACAATGTATTGAATCGTCGGGCGATCAACAATGGTGAGCATTTCTTTGGGAATAGCCTTAGTGGCCGGAAGAAATCTGGTGCCGAGACCAGCGACTGGGATTACAGCTTTACGAATTGCCTTCATTTCATCGCCTTCATTTTTTTCTATGTTTCATTGACAACCTTAACAAACAAAAGGCCGAATTCTATAAAAGGGTGTTGAGAAGAAAAGCTTTTTATTACGACAAAACAATTACTTAAATTGGAAAAAGCTTGTATAATACTGAAAAATATAATAATATTAATCAATTCCCCCATTTCAGATATTATGCACTACAAAAATATCAAATGTATCTTACGAAAAGAGCTCAAGCAAAAATATCCGAACTGGAGTCGTCTTAACCGAAAAACCAAAAAAGAAATCTCTCGGAAAGTTCTAGAGCAAGTCGTAAGCGAGTATGATTTCAAACAGGACATTTCCGCCCCGAAAGAAG
>CBDTVG010000218.1:0-4333 GCA_965363745.1 uncultured Candidatus Electrothrix sp.
GGGGTTAAAGATGCGATCCAGTTCGCCCGCACAGATTTTATTTTTGAGGTCTCCCTGCTGGATGCCAGGTTGCTCACCGGTTCAGAGTCCCTGTATCAAGAGCTGCTGAGTCGGTATCGAAAAAAGGTGCTGGACGGCAGGCGTAATAAATTTGTCCGCACTATGGATGAAATGTGCAGGCAACGCCGTCAGAAATACGGTAGCCATTCCTACATGTTAGAGCCGCATGTCAAGGAGGGCAGGGGAGGGATGCGGGATATCCAGTCTATGCTCTGGACTGCGAAGGCGGTCTTCGGTCTTTCTGGCTTGGCGGATATGGAAGAATCCGGGATGCTCACTCCGGCTGATCGCAGTGCTTTTGTACAATCCTGGAACATGCTGGCTAAAATACGTAACAGGCTCCATTATATCAGTCGTCGTCATAGCGACCAGATGCATTTTGAATTGCAGGAGGAAATGGCCGCTGCCTTCGGCTATCAGGATCAAGGAGGCATGCTGGCGGTGGAACATTTTATGCGGCATGTGTACGGACATTTGCAGACGATTTCCGTAATTACGGATTTATTTTTTGAGCAGGTGCATGAAGTGTTGAGGTTGAGTGAAAAAGACAAGGGAAAGCGGGAGGTTGAAAAAGAAATAACTGTCCGCGCCAAGACCCTGCGGCTGACAGCCACGGAATCCGGGCTTGTTGATCGTCCTTATCTGCTCATGCGTCTTTTTTTGCAGGCCGCCCGTTGCGACCTGCCTATCCATCACGGTGCCAGGCAGACGGTGACCAAAAATCTGCACTTGGTGGATGAGGCGTTTCGCACCTCAAAAAGGATCGCCAATATTTTTACAGGGCTGCTCATGGAGAAAAACAATCCCATGGCCAGCCTTGAAGCTATGCTGGAAACCGGGTTGTTGCCCGCTTATATTCCAGAGTTCAGCAAGGTGGAATCGCTGGCTCAGCATGACCTGTATCATATATACACCGTTGATCGCCATCAGATACAGACCGTGGCAGAACTGTACAAGCTGCGTGCAACGGAAGCGGAACTATTCGCCTTGTTGTCCACGCCCCATCTCTTGTATCTGGCCGCCCTGCTGCACGATATAGGCAAAGGGCATCATACAGATCATTCTGTGCTTGGTGCCGAACTGATCAATAACGTCGGGCAAAGAATGGGATTGGATGAGGAGGAGCGGAGCGGTCTGGCTTTTCTTGTCCGCCAGCATTTGTTCCTGCCTGAAAATGCGCTCCGTCGTGATCTTGAGGATCAAGATTTCATCCGTGACACGGCAGGGTTGATTGGCGATACAGAGCGGTTGATCATGCTCTATCTGTTGTCCATTGCGGATTCAAAGGCGACAGGGCCGTCTGCCTGGTCGGACTGGAAAGCGACTTTATTGGCAGAGTTATTTTTCAAAGTGCGCTCCTGTTTGGAGGTTGACTGCACTGCTGATATGGCCGTTGAGCAGGGAGAAAAACAGGGGACAGCATGGTTGCGGGAACAGATAGCCGACCTCTTTCATCCCGGCGAGGAGTTCCGGCTGGCGGTTGATGCATTGCCCACGGATTATTTGACCGGTTTCACCCCGGAAAACGTGGTGCATCACCTGCGTCTCCATCGGGATGAGGCCACTTTGCTTCAGCAGAAGGTGCTGTTGTTTCCAGAAGAGCGGCATGGTTCCTGGTCGGTGCTCATGCTCTGCCGTGATCGGCAGGGTCTGCTGGCTAAACTCTGCGGCGTCTTGGCCTTGCATAATCTTTCCGTGCTTGCGGCCAAGATTTTTACCTGGCCGGACGGCACAGTGGTGGATGTGCTAGATATGACCCCGACAGCGGAATTGGAATTTGCTGAGCAGGATTGGCGAAAACTTGAAAATGACCTCAATCAGGCTATGAATTATCGTTTGGATGTGGGGCTCCAGCTTCACAATAAAATTCAAGCTTCGGGGTATGGTCGAAAGCGGCAGGTGCAGCAGTCAGAATATAAAGTCATTATTGACAATGACACCTCCCGTCAGTACACAGTCATTGAAGTCTACGGCAGTGATTTGCCTGGAACCCTGTATCAGCTGACTCAGACTCTGTCTGATTTTCGTTTAGATATCCATCGAGCCAAAATCGCCACAGAAGTGGAACAGCTGATTGATATTTTTTATGTTACAATGGCAGATCAAGGCAAGATCAGCGATGTCGCATTGCTGAAAAAAGTCAGATCCACCTTGCTTCATATCATCAGTGAGGCGGAGTAGAAAATCGAACTGGATGAGAATTCTGGTCAATTTTGTAATATCAATTTATTTTTAACTATCCGGCTCAGTCGGATACCAATTATCCAATAAGTAAGGAGATTAAGATGACCCGTGACGAGATAATGAAAATCATTGAGGAGCAGAATGTCCACTTCTTCCGCCTCCAGTTTGTTGATATTCTCGGATATATGAAGAATGTCGCCATTCCCTTGAGTCAGATTGACAAGGCCCTAGACGGTAAGATGATGTTTGACGGCTCCTCCATTGATGGTTTTGTCCGTATTGAAGAGTCTGACATGTTCCTGAAGCCGGATTATGACACCTTCACTGTCCTTCCTTGGAGGAACCAAACTGGTTCCAACGCCGCTCGAATCATCTGTGATGTGTACAAGGCCGATGGTACTCCCTTTGAAGGTTGTCCGAGGAATAACCTCAAGCGGGTTTTGAAGGATGCCAAAGCAATGGGCTACACAATGAATGTGGGCACTGAAGCCGAGTTTTTTCTCTTTGAGAAAAATGAAGACGGCACAGGCAGCACCACCACCAATGATGTTGCTGGCTATTTTGATGTTGATCCTGATGACTGCGGCATCAACTGCCGACGTGAAATCATCGAGACCCTTGAGGCTATGGATTTTGAGATCGAAGCATCCCACCATGAGGTCGCCGAAGGACAGCATGAAGTGAATTTTAAATATGCCGATGCCCTGGAAGCCGCCGACAACACGCTGACCTTCAAATGGGTTGTCCGTTCCATCGCCTCTGAGTACGGCCTGCATGCCACCTTTATGCCCAAGCCGGTTTTCGGAATCAACGGTTCCGGGATGCACTGTAACCAGTCTCTGTTTAATACCGACGGCACCAATGCCTTTTTTGACGAGAACGGCCCGCTGAAACTCTCTGAAACAGCGTATAAATATATTGCCGGGCTGATCAAAAACGCCGCCGGTTTTGTTGCGGTCACCAACCCGCTGGTTAACTCCTACAAGCGCCTCGTGCCCGGTTATGAAGCACCGGTCTACGTTGCTTGGTCAGCATCCAACCGTTCCGCTCTGATTCGTATTCCGGCCTCGCGCGGTCTTGGAACTCGGACTGAGGTTCGTTGCCCGGATCCGGCCTGCAATCCGTATCTGGCCATGGCCATGATGCTTAACTCTGGTCTGGACGGTATCAAAAACAATCTTGAGGCACCAAGCTCTGTTGATCAGGACATCTTCTCCATGACACCTGCTGAGAAGGAAGCCGCCGATATCGACAGTCTGCCCGCTAGTTTACAAGAGGCTATTGATATCCTTAAAGACAACCCGATTGCCAAAGAGTCCCTTGGTGAGCATATTCTTGAAAATTATATCGCCAGTAAGGAAAAGGAATGGGATAGTTACCGCACTGCGGTCACCGATTGGGAGATTGATAACTATTTGAACAATTACTAACAGTCCGCAATGCGTCCCCCGTAACGGTGGGCGTGCAACTGACTGACAGAGGGCGACTTTCACTTGCTGAAAGTCGCCCTTTTTTTATATACTGCTCGCCGCGAATTGGAAAAAGGGTATACACCGCATCGGTGTTCTGCTATAATAAGAAATTTTCTTTCCTGAGTCCAGATCACTACAGTGACCGGTATGGCTGCACAAAACACGAAAAAAAAACTTATCCCACTTGCTAAGACCTTATCCTCAGTTTATGGAGAACAGCGATGGGGAAATCAGTGGCATCTTTTTGCGCTGGTTCGTCACTGGCCTAAACTGGTGGGTGCGGCCTTTGCTGAACACAGCTTGCCTGCTTATTTTCGCCGGGATGAACTTTGGGTTTATGCGCAGAATTCTATTTGGATGCAGCAGATGCATCTGGGAAAAATAGATATTATAGCGAAGATCAACGCTTTTTTGAGCGGCGAGAAAACAGTTAAGGATATCCGTTGGGTCTTGCAGCCCGCAGACCTGATTTCCATCCCTGAAGAAGAATACGTTCCTCCAAAAACGGATGTTGATCCTGTTGCTGAACGGGAATTTCGGTCAATGGCGGAGAATGTTGCGGATCCTGAGGCTCGTGCGGCTTTGTGTCGGTTTTGGTTGCGGATGGAAACGATTAA
>CBDTVG010000219.1:0-4327 GCA_965363745.1 uncultured Candidatus Electrothrix sp.
ATTACCTGTTTAAAAGCCAAAGCAAGGGTTTTTATGTAAATGGTAAAAGCAAGATGACATCAGCAAGACATGCGGCTCGATATATTGGTCGCTATATGGCTCGTCCGGCATTGGCAGAGCATAAGATAACAAATTACGATGGTGAGCAGGTGACTTTTTGGTATATCGATCATAAAACAGAGGTTAAAGTTACCGAAACGATTCCAGCCAAAGAGTTCATAAAACGATTAATTGATCATATTCCGCTCAAGGGATTCAAGATGGTCCGCAATTATGCGGTTATATTCTCGACGTACAAAAACAATCGCGATTGAGATTTTGCAGGGCTGTAAACGTTTTATCCAGAAAACTTTTGAATTCATGAAAAGTGATTCAAGGTCATTGAGCTGGAGAGAGCGTCTCATACAAAGTTTCAGAAAAGATCCGTTAATATGTCCAGACTGTAAAGAAGAAATGTTGTTATGGCGGATTTGGCATCCTGACTATGGGGATATCTTTGATCTGAGCAGAGATGGTCCTTTTTTAGAAATCGAGAGTAAACAAGAATGCAAAAATAGAAACTCTTCGGGACGGCAAATTAAGGGGATACCGCAATTGCTTCCGTTTTAATCCGCCCAAAGGGCGTTTTGTTCTATTTAGTTAATTATTTATCTGTATTTATGAGATAATTTTAGTTCGAGAAACCTTGACTTGCCTCTTTTTTTTACCTTTGTCGGAGTCTGTCACATTTTTACAAGAGATCTATAAAAAATATAGGTTGACTTGCTTGCTGTTTGATGATTCCATAGGACGAAACTTCGTTGACATCAGAATGATTTTGCAAGATAATATTGAACATTTACCCAATAATTCGGAGAAAAAAATAATGGATTTTTCTATGCGATGGCTTGACAGGCTGACTCGGCTTGAGCATGCAGGTCTTCCTCTTTATATCGATCGGCGCATCCCGGACTGGTTTGTTCCTTCTTCTCGTACAGATGAACTGCTCAGAACCCTTAGCGGGCATGATGACGTAACCGCAGCCCTTGCGGATTTCTGCCGTCGTTTTAACGAAGAGCCGACCTCAGTGCTCCGTGATCTTGATCGACTGCGGCATTTGCTGGATCATGGCGACCCTCCGCCGTATTCAGGACGAAGTCAGCATCTGCGGCTTGGACCCTTGAAAGAAATCTGGTTTCACCTGACAGATGCCTGCAATCTTTCCTGTGCGCATTGTCTGTTCGGAAACTCGTCTGCAAAAAATGAGTCCCTTGATCAGCAACAGCTTCACTCCGCTGTTGATCAGGCGGTCGCTCTCGGCAGCCGTCTTTTTTATTTCACTGGCGGCGAGCCTTTTGTTTATCCTAATTTTTGCGATACCATAGAGTATGTGCTTGATCAGCATCCTGATAATCATGTGGCGGTGTTAACCAACGGTCTGTTATTGAAAAAATATATTGTTGAATTAATGCTTCTGGATAATGACCGGCTGCATCTTCAGGTCAGTCTGGACGGGCCGGAAGAAGAACACGATTTTCTGCGGGGGCGCAACGCATATAAAAAATTGAGTGAGAATCTGCGGGCCGCGACAGAGGCGGGGCTGGCGTTCACCGTTGCTGTGGCGGTTAATGCTGATAATGTGAACTCCTTAGAGGAGATAGCTCGGCAGGCCCACGCCTTCGGGGCTACCGGCCTCCACCTTATGTACCATTTTGTTCGGGGTAGGGGCTCCAAAGCGCAATTTGTCCCTGTTGTCCGTCTGTTCGCCCAGATTCTCAAAACTGCCCAGGTTTGCCAAGAACTCGGTATTAAAATTGATAATATGGAGGCACTCAAGGCGCAGGTCTTCGCGATTCCCGGCTCCCGTTTTGATCTGACGAATATGGGCTGGGAATCCCTCGCAATCGGCCCGAATGGAAAAATTTATCCTGCTCCGGCCTTAATCCGGGTGGAGGAGCTTGTCTGCGGCAGTCTGGATGAGGGACTGGAAGAGGTCTGGCTGCGGAATCCAATGCTGAAAAAGATCCGCTCAACCACCCTGAACGATTCAGATGATTGGCGACAGCGTCCTCTCTCTCTGATCACCGGCGGCGGTGATCCTGATCATTCTTGGATAACTGGCCATGCCTTGGTGGGCTATGATCCCTATGTTGACCTGTATGAGCAGTTTGTTCTTCAGCTCATTGTTGAACAGGCGGAACAGTATCCGGATCAAGGCCTGTTCCGATTGCGTATGGGCGATGTGCGCTCTGACTGCCCGGACACGGAAAACGGTTCTGACGGTTCCGTCAGGCTGACCCACTGCAATTGCCTGATCTCTCTGGCGGATAATGACGGCCACTCCTCTGTCCGTGAATTTTACAGTTCCGCAGCTCGCAAGGCCAACGAGGAAATCGTTAATCCATTCAGCTTGGATACTGGACTGGCCAATTATATCCCAGAGGAGGCAAAACAAAAATCTTACGGTTGCGGCAGTCCGGTCAACGCCGCCGCGCTCCTAGTTGGAGAAACCGTGGTGGATCTCGGTTCCGGTAGCGGGGTGGAATGTTTCTTAGCCTCTGCGAAAGTAGGAGCATTGGGCAGGGTCTACGGCATAGATATGACCGATGATATGCTGAAGCTCGCCCGCGTCTCCAAACAGCATGTGGTGACCGATCTTGGCTATGATAATATTGAATTCCGCAAAGGGTATTTGGAGGAGATTCCCTTGGAGGACGCATGTGCGGATGTGGTCATTTCCAACTGTGTCATTAATCTCAGCCCGGATAAACGGAGAACCTATTTGGAAATATTGCGGATTCTCAAGCCCGGCGGTCGCTTGGCGGTCGCTGATGTCATCTGCGACGAATCGGTCACCGCAGCGATAAAAAATAGCGAGAAATATCGGGGGGAATGTCTGGGCGGGGCCATGCGGCAGGATGACTTGGTGACTATGTTGGAGGATTGCGGATTTACGGCGGTGTATCTGCATAAACGGTATCCTTATCGGGAAGTCGCCGGAAATCGATTTTATTCATTAACCTATGAGGCGTTCAAAGCCGATTCATTGTCAAGCGAACAACCACAGATTCGCTGTGTATACCGGGGGCCCTCACGGGTATTGGAAACAGCATCGGGCCTGCGTTTGGAACGAGGCCGCATCACCCTGATTCCCGCCGCTGTCGCGGAATCTCTGGGGGAACAGGTGTTTATTCTTGATGAGGCGGGCGCTGTGATCAATTTAGAGCAGGAACCCAGTTCCTGCGACTGTGGCACTGCTTTGGAGAAAACGCAGGCGCAAGGTGACAAGAACGAAGTACCGGTTAACTTAATTATTAATCGGCACCGAAGCGGCTGTATGGTCTGCGGTGCCGAACTGATCTACACCAGCGGCAAAGGCGGGACAAAGGTCTGTCATTTTTGCGGTCGTGCCGTTATTGCGAACAGCACATGCACTGAAGGGCATTTTGTTTGCGATACCTGTCATCAGCAGGAAGGAGTCGAGGTTATCCGCAATATCTGCCTGCACAGCAAAGAAAAGGATATGCTAGCCCTGTTCCGCCTTATCCGCAGTCATCCGGCAGTTCCCATGCACGGGCCGGAACACCACGGAATGGTGCCCGGTGTCATCTTGGCCGCTTATCGCAATAACGGCGGAGATATTCATCCCGATGTCATCGTCACGGGAATAGATCGGGGCGGCAATGTGCCCGGCGGTGCCTGTGGGTTCTGGGGTTGCTGCGGAGCGGCCATTGGAGCGGGGATCGCCGCCTCACTTATCCTGGAGGCCACACCCCTGACCTCTGCCAAGCGTCAGCAGTCCCAGAGATTTACCTCTCTGATCCTGAAGAAGATTTCGCAAATAAAGGGTGCTCGTTGTTGTCAGCGTGAGGCTTGGTTGTCCTTCACGCATGCGGCTCGGCTTTCGCAAGAATTTTTCGATATCGCCCTGCCAGCTAAGACTGTGATGCATTGTGAGCAATACGAGAAAAATCGGGAATGCATAAGGAGACAATGTCCGCTTTGGGAAACGAGAATTTGGAAAAAAAACTAAGTTCCGATTGATGGTTTGCAGAAAACTACACCCCCAAACCGCCGCCGTTGACCTTGAGCCATGCTTTCCGTTCCGCATAATCCGGCAGGATCGTGGCAAGAAGTTTCCAGAATCGCGGTGAATGATCAGGATGGATCAGGTGACAGAGTTCAGGCTGAGTTGAGTATGGTCGATTATCGTTTTTTCACGTAATGACAAGCCCATAAAGACACGGTTCTGTTTTCGGTCAAGGCCGAAATATTCTTCGGTACAAAATTTACGGTAAGGAACAGAAATTAAATAACTGCCATATTTCGTACAGGCGACACGGTCACC
>CBDTVG010000220.1:0-4314 GCA_965363745.1 uncultured Candidatus Electrothrix sp.
GTGACCGTGTCGCCTGTACGAAATATGGCAGTTATTTAATTTCTGTTCCTTACGATTCATTGAGTACAACCTATTATGCACTGACTGCGGCAAAGATACCCTTAATATTTTTGCTGTCAATATTTTTTTGCATGATTTGATCTGGAAATACATTCAACAATTTTGTTGCGCATTTTGTTGAACATATATGTGAAGAAAAATTATGTGAAAATGCGGGAGGAAATAGCCGTTGTCCGCCATCTTTCAATTTGAAAATTTTTCCCTTTCGACAAGCATTGTCACAGATTTTTTTGTGTACAGCAGGCGGGGCGCAGGTATTTTTTTTCTGATTCCACCGCTTGACAATTCAACAGCGATATACTAAATAACGCTTCAGTGTTACGAAAATAAAAAAAATATTACTATGCTTATTGCGACCTCACTTGGTTGCGGGTTGAAAAATTGGATCTTACACAAAAGCGTGATCCGAAAAAATAATTCCATATTCAAAAAAGGAGCAAGAAAAATGAAGATTCGAGCCGTGTGTTTAACCGCAATTTTTTTCGCCTGTCTGGCGGGAGAAGCCTTTGCCCATTTTGGGATGATTATTCCGTCGGAAAATATAATTTCTCCGAAAAAGAAAAACGTCAAGCTGAGCCTGTCTTTTTCTCATCCCTTTGAAGGGATCGGTATGGATCTTGTAAAACCTGCTAAATTTTATATGGTTTTCGAGTCGGAAAAAACGGATCTGTTGCCAGAGTTGAAGCCTAGCAAGGTCATGAGGCATATGGGCTGGAAGACGAAGGTGTCTATCAAGCGTCCCGGTGTTTACAGCTTTGTCATGGAGCCGACCCCGTACTGGGAGCCAGCTGAAAACGTGAGTATTATCCATTATACCAAGACCATGGTAGCTGCCTTCGGCGAGGATCAAGGGTGGGACGAGCCGCTCGGCATCGCCACGGAAATCGTTCCGATGACCCGGCCTTTTGGTAATTACGCTGGCAACAGCTTCACCGGCAAGGTGTTGCTCAATGGCAATCCGGTTCCGGGCGCTGAAGTTGAGGTGGAGCTGTATAACAAAAATCAAAAACTGAAAGCGCCGAGCGACTACCATGTCACCCAGGTGGTTAAGGCGGATGAGAACGGCGTATTTTCTTTTACTTGCCCCAAAGCGGGCTGGTGGGGATTCGCCGCCCTAAACGAAGCTAATTATATGCTGAGAGATCCTGATGGAAATGAGAAAGGCGTGGAGCTGGGTGCCGTGCTTTGGGTTTATTTTGATGCGTATAAATAATAAATAACAACTTAATATCAATATCTTATTCACCTATTCTTAATCTTTAAGCAATTCATTCAGGGAACTTCGTTGCCGCATCGTGCCTATCCGAAAGGATAGGCTAATCAGCACCGAAGTTCTTCGCCTGACTATCGTCCTATATTATGCAGTATTTCTACGGCAAGTATCCCTTTCCTTTATCGATGAGTACTGAAAATTCAGGCAGAAAACGCCGTCGCAGGCGCAACGACGGCTACACTTGCCATTGTTGCAAAGAAAAAATGCCTTTTTGCTGGAGTTGCTCCTGCGGCTTTGAAATCTGCCCTGACTGTTTTACGGAAAATAAATGGGGCATGAGCAACGGCCCTACTTGGATCTGTCCTGATTGCGCGCGCATTCATCTGATGGAATAAATTTGGTACTGGTTTCGCTCGATTCAGCAGGTAACGATTTTTAATCCCAGATCCGCCAGCGACATTTTGAAGCCAGCGAAAAACTGGAAGAGGAGTCTTATTTCTTATTGGGCTTGAAAAGTATTTTCCACTAAAGGCTTCGCATCCACTTGGCCCACATGACATTGGATGCAAAAATGCCAGCGAGGGGAAATCTTTTTTGTGGGTTTTCCTTCCCTGTCAGTGTAATGACTCTGATGCGGCTTCGGAATACCAGATCCTTTCAAGCCATGACATCCCATGCAGTCATTCTTAGAGGAGGTAATTGTGTATCCATCCACAGTATGGGGAATCAACGGCGGTTGGTGGATAAAGGTTCTGACAACCGAGGCATGTGGTGGCTTCCAGTCTATTCCCACAGCCGGATTTGAATCGGCAGGGATGTCCGTCCCCCCGCGTAACGATTCAACGTCTTCTCCGTTGGCAATGGAGAAGGAGAAAACAACGATCAAAAGAGGAAATAATATCCTTTTCATAGCACACTCCATCAAGTTCGTTGAGAAAAACGAAACACATTATGCGGACAGATATCAATGCATCGACCGCAGTTAAGACAATTATTTGAAAGAATCAACGATGAGCTCTGTTCATCGCCTTTGAGCGCAGGCCGAATCACCTGAGGTTCGGGACAGACGGCAAAACAGTCCATACAGTCAACGCATTGATCTCGTCGAGCCGCCTTCACCCGAAGAACCGAGACAAAGCTCAGCAGGCTGTACAAGGCCCCGACCGGGCAGATATGTCCGCACCAACCACGCTGCATCACAAAAGCGTCGAAGATAAAAATAGCACCGATCAATAACCAGCCTACTCCCATACCAAAAACTAGTCCCCGCTGGAGCATGGTCACAGGATTGAGATATTCCCAGACAATGGTTCCGCTCGTAGCTGCTAAGATAAGGATTACAGCCAAGAACCAGTAACGCGTTGCCCTGCTCATATTCAAACCCTTTTTCAATCCCAACCGCCTGTTCAGCCAAGCCGCTACGTCAGTCAAGACGTTGACCGGACAAACCCAGCCACAAAAGACTCCACCGCCAATCACAGCATAAAATACCAACACGATCAGCGTACCGATAACAGCCGTTCCCGCAGCGGGATGTCCAGCGACAAGGGACTGCAACATAATCAACGGATCGGTAAGCGGCAAAAAATCAAGGATCGTACTGGCGGACAGCGTCCCCCTGATAATCCAAATTCCTGC
Source organism: uncultured Candidatus Electrothrix sp. (assembly GCA_965363745.1). Taxonomy (GTDB): domain Bacteria; phylum Desulfobacterota; class Desulfobulbia; order Desulfobulbales; family Desulfobulbaceae; genus Electrothrix. Next base: position 2,912 of record CBDTVG010000220.1, read on the forward strand.
CAGCGGCCCGGCCAGAAACATACCCAAGATGCCGAACTGAGAGATACGGCGCAACAGCAGCCATTTATTCGACGCCAACCACCCTTTTGTCTGGATAGCCTCCCTGCCTGGTATTCTTTTACTCATGGCAGTTCCTCCGGTCTTCTGATAGGCAATTTTAAGGCTTCAGGTATCAATGACTTCCCCGCCTTCTCCTTTTCTTTCCAGCCAAGCCGGTAATGCCTGCCCAGTTCGCCCCGCGCCTGCTCAATCGGCAACACCTTAATCGCCGCATGCTCCAAGATACAGGAACGCTCGCACTTACCACAACCGGTGCAATATTTCGAATGAACAGTCGGAATAAAAAGGGCATGCACCCCTGTTCTATGATTTATTTGCATATCCAAGGTAAGGGCCTTGTCGATCACAGGACAATTCCGGTAGCAGACATCACAGCGCAGCCCTTGAAAACCAATGCAACTTTCATGATCAATCAGCACAGCCAGCCCCATCCTAGCCTCATATATTGAGGACTGATTTTTTTCATCCAGCAGGTTTTTTTCATTCAGGGCACCGGAAGGACAGGCCCGTACACAGGGCATATCCTCACACAGTCTGCACGGACTGATCCGTGGAATGAAATACGGGGTGCCAACAGGAATATCATCACCGAATTCAGCCAGCCGCAAAACCGGTTCAAGAACCTCTGATGCGTTCGGATTTATTTCTGCTGGCCCGTCGCTACTTGTCTCCGGCATGTCATTATTGCGCAGGAGGTTGGCATGACAGGCCCTGACGCATTGGCCGCAGCGCAAACAGGCGGTCTGAAACTTCTTCTCAGGTAATGCCCCTGGCGGTCTGACGGCCTGAGGCGGCACAGCCCTGGCAGAGCGCTGATACGCCCCCAAGCCCGCCGCCAGCACCAAAGCCCCAGCGGCAGCCGGGAGGGTCTCGGTCAGAAATCGCCGCCGGGATGCCTCCTTTTGCCGCTTTGTATCTTTTTTATCAGTATTCACTTAGTATCTCTCACCTCAAGCCTTGGTCACCTTAACAGGGCATTTCTTGAAATCCGTCTGCTTGGAAATCGGACAAGTGGCATCCAAAATCAGTTTGTTAACCAACCGACCCGCATCAAACCAAGGGATAAACACCAGTCCTTCAGGCACCTTATTTCGACCCCTCGTTTCCACCGGACAGGTGATCTCGCCTCGTGGAGAAGCAATTTTAACCAACTGACCACGCTTCAGGCCCCGCTTTTTCGCATCATTAGGGTGCATAAAGACCAAGGCGTCAGGCACTGCTCGATACAATTCCGGCACCCTTCTGGTCATCGAACCTGAATGCCAATGCTCAAGGACTCGTCCCGTGCAGAGCCAGAGATTATATTCCTTATCCGGCATTTCTGGAGGCGGCTCGTAAGGCAG
>CBDTVG010000221.1:0-4314 GCA_965363745.1 uncultured Candidatus Electrothrix sp.
GCTCATCATGTATCCATAATATGGGTTTAGACATAGACAACAGGGAAAAATAAATCCTCTATATCAAATCAAAGCACTTTATTTTGAGATTCAAAAGATATTTATTGGTTACCAACGTTTATTTTTACATATTCCGTTCAAATTGCCTGTTGGGAGAACATGCGGAACGTTGAATTGTCCCGTCAAGTGTAACCAAATATTCAGCTTCTCATCCGCCGCTCCTCCACCCAGCAATACAACACCGGCACCACAAACACCGTCAGCATGGCAATAATCATTCCACCAAAGGAAGGAATAGCGATCGGCACCATAATATCTGAGCTCTGCCCGTCCGAGGTGAGAGATGAAAAACGAGTCCGCTTGGCCTGTAGGCACAATATGTAGGCGCATGGACTTGACAGGGTACATTATATGCTTATTTTTCTATTTTGTAAATTTGACAGAGCAACTCATAAACGCATAAACAGATACGACTTGGAGGATCACCTGATTGACTACTCAAAAATTCAAAATTTTATCCATTGATGGAGGTGGATTTAGAGGAGCGTATTCTGCTCATATCCTGAAACGCATTGAAGAAGAGTTTAATATTAATTGGAAAAATGACTTCAATATCATCGCTGGAACCAGTACAGGGTCGATAATTGCAGCCGGACTTGCCTTTGGGCTGTCTGCAAAAGAGCTTTTCGATTTTTACAAAAAACATGGGAAAGATATTTTCAAAAAAAGATTTCTGTGTAGAACAGGACTGTTTGCCAGCCAGTATCACCAACGTAATTTGAAAAAAATTTTAGATCATGTTTTTGGAGACACTCGTCTTAAAGATATCAAAGTTCCTCTAATTATTCCTGCAACTGATATTGGTAATGGGTGTGTCCACGTTTTTAAATCAGCATACCATGATGAATTTGTAAGAGATCCGAATGTGAAGGTGGCTGATGCGGTTTTGGCATCCTGTTCCGCTCCGACATATTTTGACCCTCATCTGGTAGATGGAAAATATTTACTTTGTGACGGTGGATTATGGGCAAATAATCCTGCTGTGGTGGCCATGATTGATGCTCAGAAACGACTTGGCATCAAGCTGGAAGATTTATTGATTCTATCAATCGGTACAGGGATAGGGAAGCAATATTATTCCCCACAAAACAACCCCAAAAAGTCTTTTTTCGGGTGGGGTTTCATAACAAAATGGGAACGAAACAAGTTCATCGATATGATTTTGAACCTACAGGCGGAAAATTCAACCAATATGCTGAAACTGCTTTTACAGGATGGACAGCTACTGAGGATTAATTTTGAAGCCGACAGGAAGTTATCTTTAGACGATCCGAGCAGATTGACAGATTGGGTCTCAAAAGCAGACCTAAATTTTACTCATAAATACAAAGATATCAAAGATTTTCTAACACTCGAAAAAAGGAAAAGTAATCATGTTGAATGACAGAATGACACAACTTGAAGATATTCTTGTTGGGATAGCTGAATCATTAGATATTCCTCCATCAAAATACAAACAGGCTGTGGAGCGTTATCAAAGTATTGGCTCTTGGCTTGAGGAGGGATCTTATCCCGGAGTTCAGGGCATACCCAATATTTACCCTCAAGGCTCTTTCCGGTTAGGGACAGTGGTTCGCCCAATCAAAAATGGCGAGGAGGCTGATTATGATATTGATCTTGTATCAGAACTCGCGCTTGAGCAAAGCAAAACAAATCCCAAGACCGTCAAGCATCTTATCGGCAATAGACTTAAGGAGCACGGCACATATAAACCTATGCTTGATAAGGAAGGGAAAAGATGCTGGACAATAGAGTATGCGGAGGAAGATGAGATTGGATTTCACGTTGATGTCCTTCCGGCCATTCCCAAAGATAATGGAATCCCTCACGCAATTCATATTACTGATAAAGACAAAGATACCGATCAGTATGATTGGAATCCAAGTAATCCGAAGGGGTATGCCGAGTGGTTTGATCAAATAAAACAACATGTGTATATAATCGTTGAGAAAGGACAGCGAGAACTTCTTCAAAAAAACTTCTCGGAGATATACGCCAAAGTTGAGGATGTCCCCAAGCAACTGATTAAAACCCCACTTCAACGAGTGATTCAGCTTCTTAAACGACACCGGGATATCCGATTCAGCGGAAAAAGTAACAGAAAGGACAAGCCTATCTCGATGATTATTACCACGTTATCAGCAAGTTCTTATGCCAATGAAACAGATGTTTTCTCAGCTTTATGGAATACCGTTAATAACATAAAGAAATTAAAGAAAGAGAACGGCATATGGTATATACCCAACCCGGTAGATCCTGAAGAAAATTTTGCCGACCGATGGCATGAAGACAATGACAGGAAAGCTAAGGCATTCTTTCAATGGATCGAGTGGGTTGAATCTGATTTTAATTATGCATTGCAGCAGGAAAAATCTGAAGAGATGCAGTTAGCTCTTTCTGGATTATTTGGCCAACGGGTAGTAAATGATTCTTTTTGCAAGGCAGAATTGCTGAAAACAACAATTGCACCAACCGTTATTTCTCGTCCACGTATCGAGATAGTAGAGCCTCCAAAACCGTGGAGAGTAGATGATTGAAAAAATAATATATGCTCATTTCTACGATTTGAAAAACAAATATACTGGACTGCAACTTGTAAGGGGCAATGATGGCGAATACTCAGTAAAAGGAATATTGGTTTTTTTTGCAAACCATGACGACATTGTAATAGACGATCAATTTGAAATTTGCATTGATATCCCAAAGAAATATCCGTCAATACCCCCTTCTGCGAGAGAAACCGGCGGGCGCATTTCCTCAGATTTTCATATTAATCCAGGGGTCAACACGCTCTGCCTCGGCGCACCATTAGAGGTCAGAAGGAAATTTTTCGAAAGGAAGAATCTCATAGGCTTTGTCGAGCTACTGCTTATTCCCTTTCTTTACTCATATTCCTACCATGAGAAGACCAACAGGATGCCTTTTGGTGAGTTGTCGCATGGAGTTCGTGGGATTCTTGAATATTATAAAGAGCTGTTTCAAACAAACAACAGTGAATCAATAGTGCATTTTCTCAGATTGTTAATTGACAATTCACACCGAAGGAATGCCCCCTGTCCATGCAGTTCAGGAAAGCCTCTTAAAAAATGTCATGCAGGTATTCTAACAGAGATCATGAAAATACACAGCAGGCAGGATGTAATCATTGAATATAAAAGGTTAAATATTTTCTTACAGAAGAGCAGGAGCAAATTTCTTCAAAATATCGACCATGCTTTTTTCAAGAGTAACTCATAAGCCTCTCCATCGAAACGGGAAATATCATTTAGTTACCCGCCTCTCCTCCACCCAACAATACAACACCGGCACCACAAAAACCGTCAGCATAGCAATAATCATCCCGCCAAAGGAAGGAATAGCCATAGGCACCATAATATCCGAGCCGCGACCGGTGGAAGTCAGAATCGGAATCAGGGCCAGGATAGTGGTGGCCGAGGTCATCAGGGCGGGCCGGATGCGTCGCTGTGCCCCCTTGAGCACCATATCCCGAATATCCTGCCGGGTTTTACCCTTGAAGCGGGCACGGGATTCATCCAGATAGGCGGCCATCAGCACGCCGTCGTCGGTGGCGATTCCGAACAGGGCCAGAAAGCCCACCCAGATGGCCACGGACAGGTTGATCCCATGCACCTGGAAGAGTTTGCGCATATCGGTGTCAAAGAGGGAGAAATTGAGGAACCAGTCCTGCCCATAGAGCCAGATCATTAAAAAGCCGCCGGACCAGGCCACCAGAATAGCGGAAAAGACCATCATGGTGGTGCCTAATGAGCGGAACTGGAGATAGAGGATCAACATGATCACCAGTAATGCCAGGGGCAGGATCACCGACAGCCGCTTCTGGGCCCGGATCTGATTCTCGTAATTGCCAGCAAAGGTATAGGAGACACCGGGCGGGATGTGCAGCTCGCCGCTGTCGATCTTCGCCTGAAGAAAACGGCGGGCATCCTCGACCACCTCCACCTCGGCAAAGCCTTTCTTTTTATCAAAGAGGACATAGCCGGTGAGGAAGGTGTCCTCGCTCTTGATCATCTGTGGCCCCCGCACATAGCGGATATCGGCTAGCTGGTTCAGGGGGATATGTTCGCCGGTAGAGGCGGTGACCAGGATGCGTTCCAAGGCCTCGATAGAATCCCGGCGCTCGCGCTGATAGCGCACCCGCACCGGATAACGTTCTCGGCCTTCCACGGTCATGGTAATCATTTTTCCACCCACTGCCGCCGCAATGACCTCCTGCACCCTACCCAGCCTGATGCC
>CBDTVG010000222.1:0-4310 GCA_965363745.1 uncultured Candidatus Electrothrix sp.
AACGATGAATGCATTATTCTCCAGATGCTGCAAAGGAAGCGGCTCAATATCATCTAGTGCTTCTGATTCGGATTTCATCGTAAAGTAGAGTTCCCATCTCAGCTGGATGTTCATCCAGAAATCCGCAGAAACTCCAAATACCTTTGCGAGCCTCAAAGCTGTGCCGGGACTGACACCGCGCCTTCCGTTGATTATTTCATTAATCCGTTGATAGGGAACATTGATGGCATCGGCCAGTTCACGTTGCGTTATCCCCATCGGCTTCAAGAATTCCTCCAGCAGCATTTCTCCCGGATGGGTCGGTGTTCTGTGGGTAGGTATTCGTATCATAGTACATTTCCTTGATTTTGCATTAATGGTAATCTGTAATTTCAACATCAGCAGGGCCATTTTCTGTCCATACAAAACAAATGCGATATTGTTTGTTTATGCGGATGCTGTATTTGCTGTATTGCCCTTTTCTATCTCCTGTCAACGTTTCCAGTCTATTACCGGGCACCAGCAGTTCATCAGATGTTACGGCAGAATCCAGCTGATCCAGTTTCCTTGACGCAATTTTCCAGATATTTTTCGGACAAGTATTTCTTGCGGCTTTGGTTGATTTTCCGTTGAAAATATCCTCGGCGGCTTTGGTTTTAAATGACTGTATCATGAGTATACAGTAACACGGATACCATGCTATCTCAAGGAATGTTTTCTCTGCAGGAGAGTAAAGCGTTGTCAAGGGAAGAACATCCGGCAGGGGGAAAGTTTTCTGTGCAGCCTCTGCCGTGTGTCCTGAAAAGGGCAAGGCAGTTGGTAATTATTTCAAAGGGTATCATCAGTTTTGGTTGAGATTCGCACCTCATCCCAACCTGTCGCTGCCATATTTATCAGCATGATGCAGATCGTTTCCGCTTTGGTTGAAGCTGGCGAGGGTGGTGATATTGTGTATGGGGTGCAGGAGAGCGTAGAAGGAGGAAGGAACCCACGACTAACCGATCAGGACACTTTGAATGAATCAATCGAGTCTGACCCGATTGATTTATATGCGTCACTAAGTACAAAAAAGGGCGGAGCCTTGCAACCCCGCCCTACTTATGGTTTGCTTTTTGGTTGAAAAGAGAGCGGCTGCTACTTCCTGTTACTGTTGCCTGCCGTTCTTGTCGTCATCTACTACCATTGCCAGCGACGCCCGCAATTGCTTATGCCAGCGGCTCCGATAACGTTTCGAGACTCGCTCCAGGTAATCAGTCCATGACGGAGCAAGTCGGCTGCGCTGTAGGTGACGCAGGTAACATACTCAAGGTGATTATCCCACGGCTCGACTCCTCCTATCGGCCCTTCGCAGGGGCAGAGCAGTTGGATAGAATCAATATAGGAGATGGCAGTCACTTCAGCAACGCTCGGTTCGCTGTCCACTGTGCCGTCATTGACGACGAGGCTGACTTCGTAGTTGCCGGGAAGGTCGGCTGTGAAACAGGGATTAACTACGGTTGGGTCGAAAAAAAACGCTGGACTGTCCGCAGGCTCTGCGGTAATTTTCCAAAAATAGGTCAGCGCATCACCGTCGGGATCGGAACTCGCACTGCCGTCAAAGCAGACGGTGTCGCCTTGGACGACGGACTGATTTTCTCCAGCTTCGGCGACGGGGGGTTGGTTACATATTGCAGCTGGGCTGAGGGCGTACGTGAACAAGTTCAAAAGGAAGTTAGAGGCCCCTGAACCAGCGGGGGTATGGCCTGAGAACTCCTTTGTGAGCGTATCTAAAATCACTCGTCCTGTTCCGTTATAACAGTATTCCGCTAGAATTGGTTGTTCGATTCCCTGATAACTGGCGGTCATTAGCGTGGTCGATTCGTTTGGCAGTGTTATGCCTTGCGCTAGGTTGCCATGACTGTGCCAACAAGATTGTTGCATATCTATGTTGTCATTGTCCCAGCTTACCGAAGCATTGACAATCGCATGGTCATCAGCAGTCCCAATTATATTGTCTGGGCCTATTGCTGCTGCTGTCAATGTCGCATCCGTACAACTGTCTGGAAATACATAATCGGGTGTCCCGTTCAATCCCGGAGCAATATACCCACCGCTAGATAGATTATCTCCCATATCCACAATGAGGACTCCGCCATCATTCAAAAAGTCATTCAGGCTTGTTTGACAAATCGAATCGTTCTGATCAGTTGCGGTGGACGAGGAACCATAACCGTTAGAGGTGAAGAGCACAACGTCTGTACCTGCGGGAATCCCGTTTTGGCAGTCTGAAACGGGATGAATAAACCAATCCGTTCCTTGTGTTTTTCCAAGCGCAGTAAGCGTGGCATCATCCCTGCTCGACCAAGCATTAGAATCTTTGTATACTCGAATAACTGGCGTGAGACTCTGTATCCCAAAGCCGTCGTTCGGTGTATAATCTAGCGGTGCAGGACCCTCGGCTGGAATAGTGGTAGAGCCTTCCGCCAATACCATCGTCGCTGACAACATAACCATAGGTGCAACCACACCAGCCATACACATCCCTCTGCACCACTTTTTGTTCAAACTGAGTTTACTCAACATGATCTCCTCCTTACTCATTAATTGTGCTTATTAATCTGTCAACTATAGACCCAATGGAAACATTCCAAGGGCGAGCCGACAAAAAATCTACTTCCTGTTACTGTTGCCTGCGCCGTTCCTGTCGTCATCTACTACCAGTGCCAGCTACGCCCGCAATTGCTTATGCCAGCGGCTCCGATAACGTTTCGAGACTCGCTCCAGGTAATCAGTCCATGACGGAGCAAGTCGGCTGCGCTGTAGGTGACGCAGGTAACATACTTAAGGTGATTATCCCACGGCTCGACTCCTCCTACCGGCCCTTCGCAGGGGCAGAGCAGTTGGATAGAATCAATATAGGAAATGGCATCCACTTCAGCAACGCTCGGTGCGCTGTCCACCGTGCCGTCATTGACAGTAAGGCTGACTGTGTATGTTCCAGGAAGGTCAGTGGTAAAACAAGGGGTCTCTGAAGTCGAATTGTCAATCTCAGCGGAACTGCTAGCAGGCCATGCGGTAAGTTCCCAGAAATAGGTCAGCTCGTCATCATCGGGATCGGAACTCGCACTGCCGTCAAAGCAGATCTCGTCTCCCTGAACGACGGACTGATTTGCTCCGGCTTCGGCGATGGGTGGGAGGTTACATGGACTTGTTCCACTTACATGAATCTCAAATTGCGGATTCGGTCCCGCAGATATGTAATCGAACACCATGAGGGTGAATTCGTTTGGATTCGGGCCAGCCGGAGCATCAAAGGTGAATTTTGGATCAGTATACCATCCGCCGACACCGTGGGGTATGCCGTTGTTGTCGTCAGCCCAGCCAATGAATGGACCCGCGCTACCGCAACTACCACGGGAAACACCAGAACTGTCGGTGATCGTGCCTTGGCAGATTTGCATTGCTGGGTCCATGTCAAAGGTTGTCCGGTGTACTTCTATCTCAACGGTATCGCCTGGGTTAGCACAAAATCGATAGTACTCCCATGTTGCTGAGTTGTTAATATTTTGGTAGTGGGTCGAACCGGGAATGCCCGCGCCGTCCGTAAGAGGCGTGTTCATTAAGTCTGGATTGTAGGTAATGGCTGCTGTTGCCCCTACTTCAAAACTGCCCTGTGCTGGAATCTGGTTCAGTTTGTCTTGGTTAATTTCCTCAGCGAACGCTGTTTGCGCTAATGCGGTGAGGCTTGCGATCGCCAATGTGGTTACTAACAATCTTGTCTTCATTTCGAATCTCCTTTCGGTTGGCAGCGCACATGGCACTGCTGCAGAACTGTTTTGTCTTGAAACATAGTGTCTACACTACATACAATTAAAAGTTAATATTCATAGGCACCTCCTTTTTATTTCACCGGGCTTCTGAACCCGGTGTCTTAATCATTTACCCCCAATCGTCGCGTCTTACATGCTCATGCTATCCGAGCCGCCGCCACTGGAGGTGACCTCTATTCGGAAGGGCTTGGAGAAAAGGCCACGGATTGATCCCGTGTGTTTACGTCTTAGACTGCTGTATGACAGCACCGCGCTACCCAAGCTGTTTCCATTTGAGTCAAAGGCCGTCGCCGTCAACGTCACCGCACCACCGGCGGAACTGGTCGCCTCGACCATCAACCTCTTCCACCATGAGATGTATCTTGTCTTGGTAATAGACACCGTGTCTGACGGATTAACCGGATTAACCGTCAGCGAGACCGTCGCGGCCGCGCTGACCAGCAGCCCGTCGTTCACGTTAAACGTAAAGCTGTCCGCACCGTTAAAGTCCGGGTCGGGCGTGTAGGTTAGATACGGCGCAGT
>CBDTVG010000223.1:0-4287 GCA_965363745.1 uncultured Candidatus Electrothrix sp.
TTTTGAAATTTTTACAGGTCGCTGTGACTGTAAAATGCCTTGATTCCATGCCAAGATGATAGGGGGGGGCGATCATATGGTGGTGCGCACTCGGGAATTAGCCAGCATTGATCTCCTGTTATTGGGCGCACCCCATAACGCAAATCCGTTTGTACTTGAGGGGTAGGGACAGTTATGGAACTGAAGGTGAGTGCGTTCTCCATAGATATCCTTTTCCAAGGCAGCGCGATACGGAATGAAAACAAAAGCAATCCTGCAATTATTCCAGATCTTAATATGCTATTTATTTTTTTAGACATTTTGAAATCATAACCATAAAAAAACAGAAATAATACCGGAAAAAACAAAATAAATGCACCTATTCCGAATCGCGGGGTTGGTGATTTCCAGAACCAGAATAAAAATGAAATAATAATAAATCCGAGTGTTCCTAAAAAACGGAGATCGAACAACCTGACAGTGGTAAATTTAGCTCGCAGCGCAAGCCCGCTATATAATATTCCGACAAATATTCCTGCATATGAAATTTTAGTCAAGAACGATTTATAGTTGGAGAACCACCAGGTTGAGAACCAGCTGTTATCTTGTAATGAGTAAAGTCCAGATGCCGGGTGGCGCGCCCAAGCAGTAACCCATTTAGCATCATTAACAGCATTCACTTTCGCCGACCATGAAACATCCATACAAGAAGATGACATAGGGTACAGTACGCAACCTGTTGTGATTATGTTCTTAAATAACCAAAATAACACAAACCCGGTTGGAACGACCAAACCGATAATACATTCCTGCAGTTGATCGCGTTTCCAAAGAATACGGTAAAATAAAACAAGAACAAACCATATGATAAGCAGGATAGAGGAAATTTTAAAAAAAATGGCGGCAAGTAATAAGATGGTAAAAATACTCCATTCGTTACGTCCTGCAGGTTGTTCTTTATTAGCTAACCAATGACCGTAAAGAAAAGCAGTGGCAAACATGACCCCCGCAGGTAAATCGGTGTATGTGTATCCTGAGTGGACATATTGATGAAATGCAACTAAATTTATAACTACGCCCGATAATAGAACTTGATGGGTTCCATTCGAATGCCTTGATTGTTCAATCAGGAATAATATAAAAAAAACAATGAATGATGCCTGTAGGTAAGAAAGCAGTATGAAGTTATTGCCTTTTATCCATAAAGGCGCACTGATATATTCGTACATTGAACTGAATCCAAAACGGCCATGTAGATTTGCAAGTCCAATAACTACGGATTCATTTCTTAGCCATAGCTGATGCGGTAAATGATATAGTCCGCCATCATAACCGGGATTCATGGAACCTGCTAATAAGGCAAATATAAAAGAAACAGCTAGGAAACAGTAATATTCTGTCTTGGCTGGATGATTTAAATTTTTTATAAGAACCATAACCCCTGAAAGGGTTAAAGAAAAAATAGTTACCAAAAAAAAAGTTGACGCTAACGGTTGAAAAAAATTAAAGATTACCCCAGTCATGCCGAGTAAGAATAAACCTAAAAATCCTTGGAGACCGATGCCCGCAATTAATGTTTTTTTATTGCGTCCTACATTATTGATTTTTGACAGGGTGAATGTGAAAAGAGCACCCATGCTGTAGGGAATTATAAGGAATAGAGGAAAAAAGAGTAAATGCAGTAACATGGATGGTGTAGTAAATTTAAATTATTTTTAATAACTTCATTCGAAGCTGTATCTGATGAAGGCTGTAAAGTATCATTTGCTAATCAAATAAAATTGATAGCGTATATCGGAATTTTCAACCAAAGCAAAAGGCGTGGTCAGAGAACAACAGAAAGGGAAAGAAGAAAAGGGCGTAGGGAAACACCCCGCCCTTTAAATGCCGGGTGAAGGTCCCGTAGATATCTGTACGGACGGCCACAATCACTTGAGAAAATGGAGCAAAAGGATGGTTAAACGGCTGACAAATTCACGCTGGAGGCTTTTTCCCATATCTTCTATTTCCTCGGCAAGATGTTCTCTTTTTATCTCGTCAACTCCGCCTGCTGCGCTGTCCAGCCGAAGAAATCTTCTCATTCATCACATATTGCTCTTTTACAACTTCTCCATCATCGTATCCAACACTGTTTTAAGCAGCTTCTTCTTAATTGCTGGATCAGTTTTCTGAATATACTCCACCGCAGCCAGATCATCGCCTCGCTTTCTATTCTGGCGTGGCTCCAACGCTTCAATCAGAATAGCCTCCAAAGCTGGAATCAGATCCGTTGCGGCGTAGGATTCCGGCAACGAGCCGATCTCGCCTTCAGCAGAAACCGGCAACAGGCCAAACCAAGAAAAACGATCCCAACGGGTTGAAAGGCGATCATTGGTATGTTCGTACAACCTTTTACCCAAAGGTCTTTCTGTGACGCGGCCAACATAGATGACCTCCCGACCATCATACAGCAGATAAATACCTATCTGTTTATGAAGATCTACCGGAGTGTCACCAATCTTTTTCATTCCAAGTAACTTGGGTGTGGCAAGCCATTCAACGGCCTCTTTGCGCCAAAACATACCGAAAGAGGTGATTATTTCATACTGTTTTTGTCCTTCTGAGTCTTCCAACCCTTCCAACTCGTCTTCATCTATCGAATGCTCAGTATCTGCAATTGATTCATCCAAGATTGCATCCTGTTTTTGTTCTTCTAATTCTAAGTCTTCCGACCCTTCCAACTCGTCTTCATCTGTCGAATGCTCAGTATCTGCAATTGATGCATTCAAGTCAGGTTCTTCTTGAGAAGCACTCTCTACCGTTTCAGTTTTGACTGGAGAAAGAGCTGGTTTATTTTCCTGACGACCCGCTTCCCCTTTCGATCTCTTCGGTTTATATTTGGAGGCAGGAAACCATTGACCGCTCCCGTCCTTTGAGATCAAGTCATGATCATTAATTTTCCCCTGATGAATAAGTTGCTTCAACTTTTCAAGCGAAAGATTCGTTGCAAGCATCTTGCCGTCTTTTGATTTGATCGAGAAGGTTAAATCCATTTGTAATGCTCCTTTTCAACAAGTTGTTATTCTTGAATCGCCGCAACAGCTTCTTTCACCAACGCCGCCACAGTAGTTTTTACCGGCTCACCCTGCTCATAAACAGTGATTTCCGTCTCATCCTTCTGCAAGCCCATAACCTGAAATAGAGCTTCCTTAGCCTTGATACGCCCCATCAAACGAGCCATCAGGCCCCGCACCACCGGATTTTCATGCTCAAGGAAGTGGAAGGTCGAATAAAAGGGTGTTTTGCGAATAAGATCAGGTCGAGTTGCCGCAATCTCACTTAATCCCCAAAGCGCAGCCTCACGGGTACCAGCATCGTTCATAAAATTGAGCAAATGTCGGGCGAAGGCCCCGTAGATATCCGTACGGGCGGCCACAATTGCGCCGATGGCCTCGACCATTCCCCAAGGCATGGAGGCGGAATCCGAGCAGGACTCAAAGAGCCGATGGAGCATATCCGCCACCGGAGCCGGTTCACGGGTGGAAAGCCGGGCTCCGACCTGACCGATCAGCCAGGCGGTTTTATAGCGTTTATCAGGATTCGGCTCATAGAGTAACCGCTGCATAAAACGCAGGGTGCGCTTGTCGTCAAAGCTGAGATCCACCAGCCCATCAATATCATCGGCCTCAACCAATTTCTTGACGATTATTTTGGAGGATCGTTTCTTCGTCCGCTTGGGATCACGGGTCGGTTCGATTGCAGGGCTTACAGATCCCGCCGCTCCCACGCTTTCCGCCAGCACAGACTGCGCTTCCTGCTCTTGCTTGGTGGTGAAACGTTTTGCGATATCAGCTATATCCTTGTGCAGGCGGATAAAATAGAGCACGCCGCGCACACCTCGACCATCCAAATTGCGTTTAGGACAAATTTGGTGCGTGACCTCGTCGTAATCCTCCAGCCGACCGGTGAGATAGTCATCTTCCGGGATCAGCTCCCAGGCCAGATCCCATTCCTCGCCGCAGGCATAAACCAGACACTCCACGATAGCGGATCCGATATTATGCCCTGTGGTGTCGGAGGCATAGACTGCTCCGCATTCGCATCGTCCCACCGGGAATTCGGTCATCTTGCGCTGCGGGGCCTCCACCGGACGCCCTACATCCATGCCGCAGAACGGGCACCAAGGTTTGCTGTTTTCGTGTTTTTTTCCAGACATTATGCCGCCAATTTTCCTTCCAGAGCCTCTGCGAAACGGGAATCAACCGCATAACCCAGCTCTTGTGCTTTATCTATATTCCGCTTTGCTTCCTCATAGTTCTCGGAGAAATA
>CBDTVG010000224.1:0-4282 GCA_965363745.1 uncultured Candidatus Electrothrix sp.
GCCGAGTCTGAACGCTCAGAATAACAATATATCCACGAGAAAAACCATGGAATACCGGGACACTCTGAATCTGCCCAAGACCAAGTTTAAAATGAAGGCCAACCTGACCCAGAAGGAACCCCAATACCTGAAACGCTGGGACAAGGAAAAACTGTATCAGAAATTACAGGAGGCAGCGGCGGATAAGCCCTTATTCATCCTCCACGATGGCCCTCCCTATGCCAACGGTAATATTCATCTTGGTACAGCCTTTAATAAGGTGCTCAAGGATATTATTCTTCGCTCCCGCCGCTTGGCCGGCTTTCAGGCTCCTTATATTCCCGGTTGGGATTGTCACGGTCTGCCTATCGAGCATAATGTGGACAAGGAGCTGGGCAAGAAAAAGGAAGTGATCTCGGTCTTGGGCAAACGAGGAGCTTGCCGCAAATATGCGGGAAAATGGGTCAAGACCCAGAAGGAGCAGTTCCGCCGCTTGGGAGTCTTGGGTGACTGGGACAACCCCTATCTGACCATGAATTACGACTACGAAGCCGCCATTGCCAAGGAGTTCAATCGTTTTCTCCTCTCCGGCGGCGTGATTCGCTCCAAAAAGCCGGTTTACTGGTGCTCCACCTGCCGCACTGCCCTCGCTGAAGCGGAGGTGGAATACTACGACCATACCTCTCCCTCGATTTACGTTAAATTTCCCGTGGCCGAGGATTTATCCAAGGCGGTTCCTGCGTTAGCTGGGCTGGACAACCTGCGGGTGCTGATCTGGACCACCACCCCTTGGACCCTGCCCGCCAATATGGGGGTAGCCTTTCATCCTAATTTTGTCTATGCCGCTGTGGCGGTCAAGGATGAGGTCTGGATTCTGGCTCAGGAATTGGTGGAAAAATGTTTCGAGGAGTTTGGAATTAGCGACTACAAAATTTTGACCACCTTTTCCGCCAAGGGCTTAGAAGGCAAGAAATGCCGCCATCCTTTCTTGGATCGTGATTCCCTGATGGTGCTGGCAAATTATGTCACCACAGAGGCGGGTACCGGCTGTGTTCACACCGCCCCTGGCCATGGTGCCGATGATTATATCACCGGCCTCCGCTATGGTTTGGAAGTGCTTTCGCCCCTGGATGATGGCGGCCAGTACACCGAAGAGGCAGGCAAATACGCAGGCCGCCAGATCCCCATGGTCAATCGGGAGATCAACGACGATATGGCCGCAGATGGCTGCTTGATCAAGGAAGACCAGATCAACCATTCTTATCCCCATTGCTGGCGTTGCAAAAAACCGGTGATCTATCGGGC
Source organism: uncultured Candidatus Electrothrix sp. (assembly GCA_965363745.1). Lineage (GTDB taxonomy): Bacteria > Desulfobacterota > Desulfobulbia > Desulfobulbales > Desulfobulbaceae > Electrothrix. Next base: position 1,285 of record CBDTVG010000224.1, read on the forward strand.
CACCAAACAATGGTTCATTTCTATGGAGGGTAATGATCTGCGCAAAAAGGCCCTCAAGGAGATCAGCGAGGTGCAATGGACTCCGTCCTGGGGTGAACAGCGCATCCATGGCATGGTTGAAGGACGACCGGACTGGTGCCTTTCCCGCCAACGTTCTTGGGGTGTGCCCCTGACTGTCTTCACCTGTACCGAGTGCAACGAAGTCCTCAAGGATGCCTCGGTCTGTGCCCGTATTGAAGAGCTTTTTGCCAAAGAGGGAGCAGATGCCTGGTTTCAGCACGAAGTGGCGGATTTTATCCATGAGGGGGTGCAATGTTCCTGTGGTTCAACCTCCTTTGCCAAGGAAAACGATATCCTTGATGTCTGGTTTGATTCTGGGGTCAGCCATGCGGCGGTGATGGAGGCGCGAGAAGAGCTGCGTTCACCGGCTGATCTTTATCTGGAAGGCAGTGATCAGCATCGGGGCTGGTTTCAGTCTTCCCTACTCACCTCTGTGGGCACCCGTGATCGAGCTCCCTTCAAGGGCGTATTAACCCACGGCTATGTGGTGGACGGCAGAGGCAAAAAAATGTCCAAGTCCATCGGCAACGTGATTGCCCCCCAGGAGATGATTGATAAATTCGGAGCTGAAATCCTCCGTCTCTGGGTGGCCAGCGAGGATTACCGGGATGATGTCAAGGTCTCTGAGGAGATCCTGCGCCGGGTCTCGGATTCCTACCGAAAATTGCGCAATACCTTGCGTTTTCTCCTCTCCAATCTGGATGATTTTGATCCGGCTACGGACAGCGTCGGGGCGGAAGCCTTCAGCGAGCTGGATCGCTGGGCCTTGGCTCGATTTGCCGAGCTGGTGCGGCGAGTGGATCGCGCCTATACCGAGTATGAATTTCACGCCATTTACCACAGTTTGATCAATTTTTGCGGTACCACCATCTCCAGTCTGTACATGGACGTGCTCAAGGATCGGCTCTACTGTTCCGCCCTGGATGATCCGGGCCGTCGGGCTGCTCAGACCGTGATCTATCGCATCCTTGATGGCCTACTGCGCCTGATGGCTCCAATCCTCAGCATCACCTCTGCTGAGGCCTGGGAACATCTGCACAGGTTGGATGATAAATCACCCATTGAAGAGTCGGTATTTTTTGCTGCTTTCCCCAAGGTCGATGATATTGCCCAGGATGCGGAAATGGATACTCGCTGGGAGAGGCTTTTGGCCCTGCGTGGCGAGATCACCAAGGTACTGGAAGCCGCCCGCCGGGATAAAACTATTGGTCTTTCCTTGGATGCGGAAGTATTGCTTCAGGCGGATGCTGATACCTCGGCTTTCTTGCAGGAGAATCAGGGGCTGTTGCAGGAGCTCTGCATTGTCTCCGCCCTGCAATTGGTGAGCGGTGAGCCTGGGGATGCGGCATTCGTCGCCAGCGAAGAGATTAAGGGGCTCCAAGTTGCTGTCCGGCCTGCGCCGGGGAATAAATGTGAACGCTGCTGGACGATTTCTCCCTCCGTGGGCGAGAATAGCGAGCATCCTACCCTCTGTAGCCGCTGTCTTGGGGTTGTTCAGGAGCTGGCGGGCTGATTATGATTCGGTTTTTTATTATCATGTTGCTGGTCGTTGTTGGCGACCAGCTGAGTAAGCTGTGGATTCTGGATAATTATGCCCTCTATGAATCCACAGTGGTCATTCCCGATTTTTTCAACCTGACCTTTCTCCGTAATAGCGGGGCCGCCTTTGGCATACTTTCCAATATGCCGCTACTCTGGCGGCAGATATTTTTCATCAGCATTGCGGTGATTGCTCTGGTGGTCTTGATCCTGATGCAGCGGAAAATGGGCCGGGAGAGTTTTTGGTACACCCTCAGTTTCGCCTTAATCGGGGGCGGGGCTGTAGGTAATGTGATTGACCGGGTGCGGGACGGCTCGGTGATTGATTTCCTTGATGTTTACATCGGCCAATACCACTGGCCTGCCTTTAATGTGGCTGATTCCGGGATTACGGTTGGCGTGGCAATTGTTTTTTTGCTTCAGTTTTTGGAGGATGAGGGAGAGGAAAAACAGAAAGAAGAGAAGCCGGAGTGATATATCAGTTCATCCTGCGCATGCTGACCTTATTTATTATAGTTTATCCAGAATGTTAAGGGTTTTCTTAACCGTTGCTAACGGCAATTGCTATTGACAAAGTTCAGGGGTCGGCATATGCTTAAGTATATGCCGACAATAATAGAAGGAGATAACTATGCAGACAGAACGACATGTCCGCCTGTTCCGTAACGGACGCAATCAGGCAGTTCGGATTCCGCGTGAGTTTGAACTGGAAGGAAATGAAGCTGTAATTCGCAGAGAGGGCGGCAGACTGATTATAGAACCAGTGGTAAAAGTAGGCCTGCTTGCATTACTGGCCGATTGGAAAACGACGGATGACATTTTAGCGAAAATAGATGACCCTCCGGTCACCCCGGAAGATATTTTCTGAGATGACCGCATACCGCTACCTGCTGGATACCAATATTCTTTCAGAGCTCATCAAAAATCCGACCGGCATTATCGCTCGAAAGATAGCTTCTTCTGGTGTTGAACACGCCTGTTGCACCAGCCTGATTGTCGCCTGTGAGTTACGCTACAGTACCTACAAAAAAGGCTCTTCTATGCTCACCTCAAGAGTTGAGCAGCTTCTTTACACCCTGCCTGTGCTTGCCTTGGAGGAAAATGTCGCTCAAGAGTACGGTGAGATTAGGACTGCGCTGGAGCGTATAGGGCAGCCGATCGGGGGCAACGATCTGCTGATTGCCGCCTATGCCCGTACTTTGCGACTGACTGTTGTCACTGCGAACGTACGTGAATTTTTACGGGTTCCCGGTTTGGCGGTGGAGAACTGGCTGGAATAAAAGCAATCCAATCATTTTTTGCTATTCTCTCATCTTCGCCTTTATCAGGTGCGGGATGGCTCCGTGATTGATTTCCTGGATATCTACATCGGCCAATACCACTGGCCTGCCTTTAATGT
>CBDTVG010000225.1:0-4231 GCA_965363745.1 uncultured Candidatus Electrothrix sp.
GTTGTCGGAGTGAACCGAGCAGGCTGAAGACCTTTTGTTCCGCCTTCGCCCGGATAGAGCAGGTATTGAGGATAACCAAATCCGCCTCGGTCTCCTTTGAAACCGGAATATATCCGGTTTGCGCCAGAAGCTGTTCCATGATTTCCGAGTCCCGCTCGTTCATTTGGCAGCCGAATGTTTTTATATAGACGTGTTTATTCATTAAATTATTTTTTAAATTGTTCAATGCCACAAAATAGCGACCAACATATTCTGCCCTATTTTGCTAAATTTGTACACTTCTATTTTTTTGGCAAGATGACAAGTTGTCAACAGGCCCGCTGAATTATAAAAAATGATGCGGAATATACGGCGGCAGGTTAACTTGTTATTTCTGAATTTTCTGAAACAGACAAGGCGGCGCAATGCGACTGTCCGCATCTGAACAGTTAAAAAATCGACATTAAACACCTTATTCTCTGAAATTACAAATTATTACAATGACACCTCCCGGAACTATAATCGAATACCTTGACAGCGGACGTTTTATCTGCGGGTTTGTTTTGCAGAACACGAACAATCGTTTACGGTTGCTCAATCAAAATGGCCGAGAAATGAATCTGCCCGCTTCCCGCGTGGTCACGACATCCAAAATGAAACATTCGGTTGACGGAAGCCGTGAGAATCGTGTTTCCCTGCTTAAGGAGATGGCTGAAAATCGAGCTGGCCTGACAGCATCCATTCCTCTTGAAGAAATTTGGGAGTTGGCCAGTGAAGAGGAACAATCCTCCTTTCCCGCCGACTTTTTAGCTGAACTTTCTTTTGGAGAAAATCTGAGCGATGATCAGTCAGCGGCCTTTTTGAGAGCTGTGTTCACTGATCGTTTTTTCTTTAAATACAAAAATGACATGGTCAGTGTGCATACCGCTGAACAGGTGGAGCTGCTTCGTCATAAACGTCAGAAAGAAAAAGAAAAGGAAGCGATTCTGACCGACGGGGCCGCAAACTTGCGGGCCATAATGGCGGGTGACACGATCACCGCTGAACAATGGCCGGATCGTGATCGTATTTTGTCCTGGATTGTTGATTTTGTCTTATTCGGCAGTGAGGCGGAGCAGGTTGATATGGTGCGTCAGCTCTTGAAAGCGGCGGAGCTGCACCGACCAAATGATGCCCGCGATCTGCTCATTCAAGCCGGGGTTTGGCATCGGGATGAAAATATTCCCCTGCTTCAGGCAGAACAGCCTGTGGAGTTCAGCCCGGAATTGCTGGCCCATGCGAAAAGCATTGCGGAACCCACAGCTGATGAACTGCTGGCTAATCCTAAACGGAAGGATTTCAGAGAGCTGGATATTTTCACAATTGATGGCGCATCCACCCGTGATTACGATGATGCTCTGCATGTGGAACAGCTTGAGGACGGGATACTTGTGGGGATCCATATCTCGGATGTCAGCTATTTTATAACCCCCAAAGATCCGTTATTTCTTGAAGGAATGGAACGGGCCACCTCTCTCTATTTCCCGGAAGGGCAGATCCCTATGATGCCCAGAGAGCTTTCCCAGGGGGTTTTCAGCCTAATCAAAGACAGAGTGCGTCCAGCGATCAGTTTTTTGGTCAAGGTCTCTGATGACGGAGAAATTCTGAGCAGCAAAATTGTCGCCAGTGTTATCCAGGTAAAACGACAGCTCAGCTACAACGAGACAGATCAAATGATGGATACAGACAGGGATCTCAGCCTGCTTAACAAGGTTCGTCGGCAGTTGCGTCTGCAACGGGTTGAACGGGGGGCCTTGCTGCTCTCTTTCCCTGATGTTAATGTTTATGTGAATAATCAAGGTAAGGTCACGATCAATCTTACTCCCTCTGACAGCCCGTCCAGAAATCTGGTTTCCGAATGTATGATCCTGGCGAACGGTGTGGCTGCTGACTACCTCACCGCTCAGGAAGCACCCGGTCTGTTCCGTTCCCAGCCACCTCCTCGAAAACGTTTGATTTCCGGGGTGCGGAACAGCTTGCAAGATATCGCCTGCCAGAGACGTTTTTTAGCACGGGGGGAGTTGACTGTTCATCCTAAGCCACATTCTGGACTCGGCCTGAATTGTTACACCACCATTACCTCACCGATTCGTCGTTTTTTAGATACAGCCATGCAGCTCCAGATAGCCAATATGATTCATGGTAAGGGGATGCTTTTTTCAGTGGATGCCTGTAAAAATTTCGCTGGCACGATCCAGCAGAAACTGATGCGGGCCAATAAGGTGCGTCAGCAACGGCACCGCTATTGGATTCTCCGCTATTTAGAGGAACAGGTGGGGAACAGAATTCCTGCCCTTGTGGTCAGCCATGGCCCTAAACGAATCAATGCGATTTTGTTAGATTGCATGTTTGATGTCGATTTGCCTCCTAACCCGGCTTTTCCTGCGGAACCGGGCGATACGGTTGAAGTGTGTATCACCAAAGCCAATGCTTTAGACAACATCTTGCGGGTCGAATGGTGACGGATGGAACAGCGCTGTCGTAAAAACGATTTTTTTCCTGGAGCAGAAGGGGGCCTCTGCAAAGCTGCCTGAATCACAATGAAAATAGATAACCCCGAAAAAATTTACAAAGACGACGACATTCACATAAACCAGGATAAACCGCTTGATGCGGAGCGCACGATCAGGGAGCAACAAAAACTGCTGGCCCAAAAAAATGCTCAACTGAAACAGGAAAAAGACAAGCGTATTCAGCTGGAAAAGCTGTTGTGCCAACGTACTGAAGAACTGACTGAAGCCAACAGAAAACTGATCAGAACTGTCAAAGAGCTGACACAGCGCAATTTGGAAATTCAGGAAATTCAGCAAGTAATTGAGTTTCTGCAATACTGCGAATCTGAAGAGGAAACCTATCACGTCCTCATCGGTGCCTGTCGCCGTCTTTTTCCCTCGGACACAGGATACATCAGTTTGCTCGACGAGGTTGCAAAATCACTTAAAGTTGTTGATTTTTGGGGTGATTTTGATTATGAGGGTCTGGAGTTCGATCAACGGCAATGTTGGGCTATCCGCCGGGGAACGTCTCATGCGGTTGAGCATCCTCAGCTCGATCCAGTATGCCCTCATCTGGATATGTCTCGTGACAAAAGATGCTTATGTGTCCCCATGATTGCACATGGAAAAGTGCTAGGTATGATGCATTTGTTGATACGTTCGGAAAATCCTCAGCCGGGACGGGAAAACATGCATGCCTTTGCGTCGAAGCGACGGCTTTTCGTCAACATTGCCAATCGGTATGCTATGTGCCTTGTCGATCTTCGCCTGCTAAAAGACCTGAAAACACTCTCCATAAGAGATCAATTGACCGGCCTGTACAATCGTCGCCATATGGAAGCATCTTTTCAGCGTGAGATGGATAGAGCGCAGCGTCATGGGACATCTTTAGGAGCTATTATGATTGATGTCGATTATTTCAACGTCTTTAACGACACCTACGGGCATGAAATTGGAGATATGGTTCTTCAGGAATTGGGGAGTTTTTTCCTCCGACGCACTCGGAATGAAGATATCGCCTGCCGTTACGGAGGAGAGGAAATACTCATCATTATGCCGGGGGCATCAAAAAACGACGCACAAAAACGGGCTGAGGAATTGAGACAAGGGGTTGAGCAGCTGACAGTGACCGTGGATGATGATGAAGCACCCACGGTCACTGTTTCTTTAGGGGTGGCCGTTTTCCCGGAACACGGAGCGACAGTTGAGGCCGTGCTGAAGTCTGCGGATTCGGCGTTATATAGGGCGAAGAATAAAGGAAGAAATAGGGTTGTCATGGCCTGAAAAAACAATATTGACAATCAGACTGTTTCACGGCAAATTACCTTGTGGTAAAAAGGGTAAAAAGAGTGTCTTTTTGGATGACTGCTCATATAAGTAAATGATGGTGTAACGAAGTGCGGCAGGTGAAAAAAATAAAGATTTTTATCGGTTCCGTGGCGTTGCTGGCAATTGCGGCGGTCGCCATGACTCCTCTTTTTTTGTCTTCGGATTGGGTGAAAAATATTGTTGTCAACAAGGTGAACAGCGGCTTATCCAAAAATTCTGGAAATCTTTCGCTCGGAGGCTGTGAGATCGGTTGGGTCCGAGGATTGATATGCACAGACATCTCCTACAGAGATGCCGCACAGGGATATCGGCTTGATGTCACCCGATTGAGCGGCACCCAGGGCCTTTTTTCTTTGATCAGGTATCCGAAGAACTTCGGCACTATAACT
>CBDTVG010000226.1:0-4216 GCA_965363745.1 uncultured Candidatus Electrothrix sp.
GCATGCAGAAAAAAAGTGAAGGTAAAAACAGAAGCATGGTATACTTGGAGAGCAGGCCGAGACCGAAGCAGATGCCGGTGAGCAACCATTGCCGCATCTTGTCGTGCTCAAGGGCTTCAGCCGCATGGTAACAAGCCGCCGCCCAGCAGGGGAGCAACATGCTGTCCGGCGTGACGATCAGGGCTGTGCCGTTCATCAGCAGGACAGCTTGGCTGATTAAGGCCACCTGCAAGGCTGTCCGTTGCGAAAACCAGCGGGCGGCCAGCAGGCAAAGATAAGCGGAAGCAAGCGTGATACCGAGGATCGAGGGCAGGCGGACAGCGAACTCTGTCTGACCGAAAAGCGTTGTCGCCAGTCGGATAGCCCAGGCGATCATAGGCGGATGATCGAGATAGCCCATGTCAAGACGACGGCTCCACTGCCAGTAATAAGTTTCATCCGGCACTAACAGGAACTGGCCGCTGATGAGCAGGCGGGCGATAAGGGCCAGTCCAAGGATCAGCCAGATGGCCCGGATACTGGTAGCGTCTTTTGTTTGGGAAGGATTCATTTATTTTCACAGAGAGGTGAATTCGCACAAAACTTGTTCAATGAAACAGTTTCGATTATGATCAGCAACTGGTCTGTATTTAACTCTAATAATTTTTTTCAGTAAACGGATTATGCGCATACTCAAAACCTTTTTTTGCTTCTCTGTCCTTTTGTTCGCCTCAGTTCTCAGCCTGATACCTGAGGCACTTTATGCCGCCCACGGGGTTTCTGTTGACGGAAAATTAAAATACCCGTCCGCATTCAGCAAGTTTGATTATGTCTCGCTGGATGCAAAAAAAGGGGGGAGTCTTACTCTGCATGATCTCGGAGGCTTTGACAAGGTGAATCCGTTCACCCTGAAGGGACTTGCTCCTTTCGGGCTTGAACCTCTTATTTTTGAACAGCTGGCTGTGGGCAGTCTGGACGAACCCTTTGCCGCTTACGGATTAATCGCCAAGGAAATCGAGCTGGCTGAGGATAAAAAATCCGTCCTTTTCACCCTGAATGAAAAAGCTCGCTTTTCCGACGGCAGGTCGGTGACCGTGGAGGATGTCAAGTATTCTTTAGACACTCTGAAAAGCGATTTGGCTCATCCTATGTATCAAATTTATTATCAGGATATAACCGGTGCGGAAATAGTGGATAAAGAACAGGGTAAGATCCGTTTTCTTTTTGCCCGACCCAATCGGGAACTGCACATGATCGCCTCTCAGATGCCGGTGCTGAATAAGAAATTTTATGAGAAGAATGGTTTCGGCGTGGATGGAAAGGGTGATTCCATGCTGCCGCCCGTGGGAACAGGCCCGTACACCATCAAAGAAATCAATCGGGGCAAGTTCATCACCTACGAACGTAATCCAAATTACTGGGGTGTTGACCATCCGGCCCGCAAGGGAATGTTTAATTTCAAGACCATTACGGTGAAATATTTTAAAGATCAGATTGTCAGTGTTGAAGCGTTCAAGGCCGGTAATTTTGATTTTATGTGGGTCAATATCGCCAAGCAGTGGCAACGTGATCTATCCGGGCGGCATTTTGAAAGCGGCAGGCTGATTAAAAAAGAGTTTGCCCATAAAAATAATTCGGGCATGCAGGGCTTTGTCTTCAATACCCGCAAGGATCTGTTCAAAAATCCCCAGGTGCGTCGGGCGCTCGGCCTTGCTCTGGATTTTGAATGGACCAATAACGCCCTGTTTTTTGGCCAGTACACTAGGGCGAATTCCTATTTCAGCAATTCCGATCTCGCCGCTGTCGGGTTGCCCGGCCCGAATGAATTGAAATTGCTCAATTCGCTTAAAGAAAAATATCCCGAAGAAATCCCGCCAGAAGTATTTACCACTCCGCTCACGCCGCCGACCACGGTTGCTCCTGACAGCCTGCGCAGTAATCTCAGACAGGCCAAAAGAATACTTGTCGAACAGGGCTGGAAAATCAAAAATAATGTTCTGACCTCGGCGAACGGTACTCAGTTTGAGTTTGAAATACTACTGGTCAGTCCTTCTTTCGAACGGGTTATGGCTCCTTATGTGAAAAATCTTGCCAGGTTGGGAGTCAAGGCGAGTTACCGCACCATTGATGCGACTCTGTACACGGATCGGATAAAAAGCTTTGATTTTGATATGGCGGTCAACAGTTTCGGACAATCCCAATCACCGGGCAACGAGCAACGGAATTATTGGTCATCCACTTCCACCTCCCAAAAGGGTTCTCGCAATCTGGCCGGTATTCAATCTCCGGTGGTGGACAGCTTGGTTGATTCAATTATTTACGCTGAAGACCAAGACGACCTGACCGCCGCCTGTAAGGCCTTGGACAGGGTGCTCTGGTACGGCTATTACGTGGTGCCCAACTGGTACTTAGCCTATCATCGGGTGGCCTTTGCGGCGAAATTCAAACGACCCAAAATTCTGCCGTTGTACTACGACCCTTACAGGCTTTTGTATACTTGGTGGATTGATGAAAAGAAATGAACAGAAATAAAGAAATTGGAAATTGGACGGCGGGAAGGTCCATTAAGTAGGCGGTTTAAATTTTGACGAACCGTCTGTTGTCGGATCAGAAAAATCCGTCTTTTTAAGGAAGGACGGATCCTTGCCGAATAACTGTTCAGCCTTCTGCGCAAAACTTCTCGGCAGCCGCATGGCTATGCAGTCTTCCTGCTTTTCCATTTTTTTGCGAAAATAATCAATATTTTTCAAGGAGCTGTCTGAATCTGGCATTTTTATTTCCTTTAACGATAAGCATATGATTAGCTATTATTGAAAATGAAACCGTATCACTCAGTATGTCGGCGATAAATCTCATGCAGTCAATATGTTCCTCATGAAAGGTCTTTTTGTTTTTTGCTGTGACATACAAAATTCCAATCATGCTTTTCTTGTTTCCATCCCAAGCATTTAATGGTGCGACCATTAATGATCCAATATCTTTAGAGATATCTCGTGGGATACCTTTTGGGAAATCCTTGCCGTTTTTCATTTCCTTAAATACTTTTTCTTGGACGGCTTTTTTCAGGTCATTGTATATCAAAACATGACAACTGTCGCAATCTTCAATCAAACATCGCGGAATACCCTCGTTGGCGGCGATGGATTCAGACATCCATTCCTGCGTATTTAAGCCTTCAGTTCTGGCGATTGTTGTATACACAACATTGTCCTGCTCTTCTTGGTGCGGAAAAGCTAATCGCAATGCCACCTCAATGCTCTTGTCCTGTGTGATTGTTTTAAAATAATTTCCGGTTAGTTCAAGGCTGTCTGAGATGTGCCGTAAGCAGTCATCAGGAGAGGCCTTCCTGCTGCTGGAAAGATTTTTCAATAATTTTGAATGTTCGTCTCTTATATGATGGGAAAGCTGATGCAACATATGGTTGCTGTTCAGAGATCGCAGTGTTTGTCTGCGTAAATATTTGCTGAAGAAATTCGCATCCAAAAAAAGCATTGCCACCGCAGCGATAATAATATTTTGCACTGAAAATAAAAGGGCGGGGGCAAGAACCGCATTTATGACAAGAAAGGAAAATGTTGAAAAGATAAATGTATATATAATCCCTCTTTTTTGAAGAAAGAAAGCGAGTTGATTCTGTCGCCACGCCTTTCTCCCGTCAGTGTATGCGGAAAGGCAGCCTTTTTTTCGCAAACCGAAATTCCCCGTTGCAACGGCCTGCTGGACATCTTTAAAGATTAAACAGGTTGTCAGCACGGGAAACGCATAAAAGAAAATCCAGTAGCCGTCTAATGCTTTTTTAAAAGCGTCTCCCTGTAGATAGGTGGACGCTTCCAAGCCCGCCCGGAGGCATACCGCTTGAATGAGATAAAGAAGGAAGAATGTAATACTGTGTGTAATGAGAGCCATTGGATGGTCATGCCTGTGAGTAAAAAAAATGCGTCCTGCGTACAAAAAAGCCAACAATAACATGATACTGTATGTTATTTTTTATTCTAAAAATACACCCCCTTTACCTCCTCCTTCCGTTCCTCCTGATACCCGATTAAAATGCGTTTCGCCATCTTCCAGGCCTCTTTGTGCATATCATTAATGCCGATACCCTGCCAACCGAAACCGCAAAGGTGGATCTTGTCTTCACTTTCGTGCAGTTTTTTTCGCCAATCTAACAGGGCGGGATAGCCCTCTTCAAGCTGGGGAATGCCGTTTTTGGGCCAAAGCACCCGGCTGTAGACTGGCG
>CBDTVG010000227.1:0-4215 GCA_965363745.1 uncultured Candidatus Electrothrix sp.
GGCCACCCGTTTTGCCTCGCGCCCGGTACCGATGCAGGCCAACAGGGCGGTGACGCAGGTTCCGATATTGGCACCCAGGATGACCGGAATGCCTCCTTCGAGAGTGATCAGTCCCTGCTGGGCCAGAACGATGACCACGCCGGTGGTGGCACCGGAACTCTGGACAACGGCCGTGAACAAAGTCCCAGCCAAGATGCCCAGCAGCGGGCTTTCCATGGTCTTCATCATGTCGATGAACTCGGGGTAGGTGCGCAACGGTTTCATGGAATCACTCATCAGCTTCATGCCGTAAAAGAGGATGCCGAAACCTAACAGGATGTCGCCGATGCTTTTGATTTTTTCACTCCTGCCGACCATTCGCATGGTAAAGCCAATGGCGACTATGGCCAGGGCATAGTCGGTCAGGTTGAAGGCGACCATCTGGGCTGTGACGGTGGTGCCGATGTCGGATCCCAGGATGACGGCTAGGGACTGGGTGAAGGTCATCAGTTCCGCCTGGACAAAGCTGACCAGCATCACGGTGGTGGTGCTGGATGACTGGATGACCATAGTGACAAAGGCGCCCATCAGGAGGCCTATAGTCCGGTTTTTGGTCAGAGCTGCCAGGACGGTACGCATCTTGTTTCCAGCCGTCTTTTTGAGCCCTTCGCCCATTTTTTCCATGCCGTACAGGAGAAAGGCCAAGCCCCCGGCCATTCCCAGGATCAAGAACAGCCAGGAGATGCCTTCGGCGTCGCTGTTACCCGCCCAAACCGATCCTGCGGGAATAAGGACAGCTAGGCCTGCCAAGGCTGCCAAGACTAAGGTGCTAGCAGGAATCTTATCTATATTCGTGGTCATATTTTTTCCAAAGAGTTATCTTGAAGCAAGCAATCTCAAAAAATTGAATGGAAATGCAAGTTAAGATGCTTCCTGATTTTTGTCAGACAGGTTGGTGTTATGCACTTTAACAACCATTGGAAAACCGAGGGTATCGATTAACCGGTTGATCATAACCCGCTCCGCCTTCTAAAGGAAGAAACATGATAGCAACCCTCTCAGGAATTCTCCAGCATAAAAATCCGGCCTCGGTCATTATTGACGTGCAGGGCGTGGGCTAAGAGGTGCAGCTCTCCAGCCGGACCTTTTCTTCTCAAGCAGCCCAATACACCGCAACCGGCGTTTCCTGCTGCCGGAGGACAAAACGAACAGGCATCTCCTCAGCCGGGCCTACCGCCTGTGCCTTTGCCAGCACCTCTTCTTTTTCCGGGCCGGTGATATGGAGAATAATTTCTTCCGCATTGAGGATGGCGGGGAGAGTCAAGGTCATACGGTCATGGGGTGCGGCGGCGGGGGTGATTGCCATACAGGTCTTGCCAGAATCCAGGTCCGTTGCTTGGGCAAGCTGTTCAGCTTGGGGAAAGAGAGAGGCGGTATGGCCGTCATTGCCCATACCGAGGATAAGGATTGTAAAAAGGCGGGGAACCTCGTGCAGGCGTTGTTCGCATTCAGCCTCGCCCTCCCTTGCTGTAGCGGCTGCATTTTTCAGGCCGATAAGGGTGGCGGGAGCGGCCCTGTTTTGCAAGAGATGCTGCCGAACCAACCGCTCGTTAGAATCTGAATCGGACGGATCAACCCAGCGTTCATCGACTAAGGTAATGAAGACCTTCTGCCAAGGAAGATTCATTTCCGATAATCGCTCAAAAAGCTGCACCGGAGTGGAACCGCCAGACACAGCCAAGCTGGCATGTCCATGGACAGCAATGCTCTTGGTCAATGCAATCGCAATTCGATCCGCCAATTCATTGGCCAATTCCTGTCGATCAGGAAAGCTGAAGAAATTCATTGGAAATACCTTTTATGCCACAAGTAATTGACATGCTATAACTTGATCACAACTTTATCAATTCTTTGAAATAATCAATAGACGGATAGGTCGCCGAATAACAAGCCGGGCGGCGACTGCTTGAACGGGCTACGTGAATCAGTTGTCCCACACCATATTCATCCGCAACCCGCAATACCTTTTCCGTATCATCCACAAACAACGACCTTGCCGGATCAAAATCGAGCATCTCTTGGATCTTGTGCCAAAATTGCGGCTGTTCCTTGGCAAAACCGACCTCTTCCGCACAAATCACCCTGTCAAACCAAGCCCCGATAGAGGTCTTTTCCAACTTAATGGACAGAGTTCGGGAATGAGCATTGGTGACAAGGTATAATTTCTTGCGTCGAATCAAACAAAATTCAAGAAATTCTATTACATAAGGGTGAACACCTATGAGATGATTGATCCGCAGTTTTAACTCCGGCAGATCAAGATTCAAGGTATGTGACCAGTATTCAAGATCCGCCCACTGTAACGAGTTTTCCACCTGCTGATAACGTGCCCGCAATGCCTTTCCAGCCTCTTCCACCGAAATATTATGGAGCAGACTGTAATGCTCAGGCAAATAGACCTTCCAGAAATAATCGTCAAAATGCTTATCTAACAGGGTACCGTCCATGTCCAGCATGACCGTATCAACATCATCCCAAGATAAATCCAGGCGTATTTTTTCCTCCGCCTTTACCGAATGCCGCATGCTCAAACGCCTCCGCTCAAAAATCGCAGAATTTTCTCTATCTGCTGAAAAATATTTTTCTCTTCGCCAACATCAACAATCAGCCGCTGATCTGGAGTCAAACGAACCGGAACCGGTTCAGCTACGGATTGCGTCGAGGATCGGAACCCGCCTCCCTTGCGACTGTTCTTCTTTTTCTTTGTCCGGGATTGCTCAATAAATGCCAGTAGCGTTTCAGGGGCGACCGGGGAATGTTCGACAAAGCTAAACACCAAACTCGTCGGTCCCTGTTCCAATTTACTAATGCCCAACTTGCGCAACGGGTATTTCAGGCCAACCAGAGCAAACAGGGTATCCGTCTCCCGGGGCAACGGCCCGAAACGATCTATAACCTCATCCCGCAAATCCGCCAGCAGTTCTGGATCTTTATTCCCGGCTACGGACAGCCGTCGATACAAGCGATAACGCAACACTGTATCGCGCACATAATCATCCGGCAGAAAAGCAGTAACCCGTAACGTAACATCAGGCTCCAGCTCCGGTTCCGGCAGATCATCCTTCCCCAAGGCCACCTGTTTCTTCAAATCCGCCACCGTGGACTGGAGCAGTTCCAAATACAGATCATAGCCCACCGCCGCAATATGACCGGACTGGGAAACGCCTAACAGGTTGCCCCCGCCCCGAATCTGGAGATCATTCATAGCCAGCTTGAAACCGCCTCCCAGCTCGGAGCAATCCATAAGTGCCCGCAACCGTTGCCCAGCATCCGAGGTCATTTGATCCAAAGAAGGCACTAACAGATAGGCGTAGGACTGCCGTGAAGAACGCCCCACTCTACCCCGCAACTGATACATATCAGCAAGTCCTATATAATCGGCCCGATTGATAATAATGGTGTTGGCGTTGGAAATGTCCAAACCGGATTCAATAATGGTAGTGCAAACCAGAATATCAATCTCGTGATTAATAAAACTGACCATCACCTCTTCCAAATTATGGCCCGACATCTGACCATGGGCGACCGCAATTCGGGCATGGGGAACCAGTTGCTCTATTTTCTCCGCCTGTCGCTGAATGGATTTAACCCGGTTATGGACAAAAAACACCTGCCCACCACGAGACAGCTCCTGTAAGACAGCCTCTCTGATTACCAAGTCATCATGTCGGGCTAAAAAGGTCTTGACGGCCCGTCTACGCTGAGGCGGGCTAGAAATCACGGACAAGTCACGAATACCGAGGAGTGACATCTGCAAAGTACGGGGAATCGGGGTTGCGGTCAGGGTAAGAACATCAACATTCTCTCGCAGCTTCTTGATTTTTTCTTTATGGGAAACCCCGAATCGATGTTCTTCATCAACAATCAGCAGGCCTAATTTGTTGAAAATAATTTTTTTAGACAGCAGACGATGGGTTCCCACCACCAAATTAACATTCCCGTCTTTCAGATCCCGAACTATCTGATTTTGTTCCTTTGTGCTACGAAAACGGTTGGTGCAGGCCACTTCCACATCAAAACCAGAAAATCGTTCCCGGAAAGTGGACGCATGCTGTTCCGCCAAAACCGTGGTCGGCACCAACACCGCCACCTGAAAACCGTCTTCGATAGCCTTATAGGCAGCCCTGACAGCGACTTCCGTCTTGCCGTACCCCACGTCACCGCAGACCAGACGAT
>CBDTVG010000228.1:0-4160 GCA_965363745.1 uncultured Candidatus Electrothrix sp.
AATAAAAAAAGCCCCTGTCATAATGACAGAGGCTCCATGTTCAGTGACCCGCTTTTTTTCGTTGGATCAGCTGCCGCAACCGCCGGTGCTACAGGAGCCGGAACTGCAACTACCGCCTCCTTCGCTCACAGGATTTTCAGAGGTAATGGAAAAACCGGAACGGTGTCCGGCATCAAGAAAATCCACCTTAATGGCACCGCAGGTTGTCAACAGTCCCTGCTCCACCAGAAATTGAACACCATCTTCTTCAAACGTCTTATCATTGTCTTTTGACTCATCCAGAGCCAATCCCAGTGAAGGGCCCGCTCAACCGCCTTGCATCAAAGAGATGCGGACAGCGGATTCAATGTTGTTCTCGGCGAGATATGTTTTTAAATTCTCGACCGCTGAACTTGTTACTTCCAGCATAATAACCTCCAGATAGTTTATAAACTGAATTTGACCTCCACCTAGGAAACCAAATTAGACTCTCCGAGTCATTTTTCCGCCTGAAATTGTATGGTTCACAGCCCTTGCTTTTTCCCGCTGAAAGGCGGGCCAAGGCTGGAAAAACAATAAAAAAATTTCAGATTAATTATATGGTACGGCAGTTTATTTGATAAGTCAATGGTCGAGTGGCATTTTAACAGGAGTGAATATCAGCAAATGCTTACCGTTGAAGAGGCCGCATCATGCGCGAACGGAAAAACGAACGAAAAAATAAATCCATTACAAAATTGAAAAAAGTTGCAAAACTTCCAGCTGTTTTTTACAATTATAGTTGGCTTGTCTCTGCTGACTGTCAGGCGATTTGAAACTATGAAGTTTATACAACAAACAGGATTTATATAATGAATAAAATAGTTATTTCCACAGGCGGCGGAGATGCGCCCGGTCTCAACGCGGTCATTTTCGCGATCGTTAATTCCGCATCCAAACTCGGTTGGGAGGTGTACGGTAGTAAGCACGGCTACAGAGGATTTCTGGACCCGGACGAACTTGTTCGCCTTATGCCCTCGGATGTGGAGGGAATCACACCCATTGGCGGCACTATGTTAGGCACTACCAATAAAGGAAATCCTTTTTCCATGCCTGTAAAAAATTTTGCTGGCGAGGAAAAATTGGTTAACGTTTCAGACAAGGTGATGGCCAGTTTCAAACGGATGGGATTCGATTGCCATATAGCTATCGGCGGTGACGGCAGCCTAGAAATAGCTCACCGTTTCGCCCTGATGGGAATGCCGGTGATCGGTGTCCCAAAGACCATTGATAATGATTTGGAGGCGACGGATCGAACCTTTGGTTTTGACACCGCTGTTTCAACAGCCACCGAGGCTCTGGATAAACTGCATTCCACCGCAAAATCACACGACCGGGTCATGGTCGTGGAGGTTATGGGACGGGATTCCGGCTGGATCGCCCTCTATTCTGGGATCTCCGGCGGTGCGGATGTCATTCTCCTTCCTGAAATTCCCTTTGACATGGAGGCAGTTTGTGAAAAAATCAGCGAAAATGAACTCCACGGCAAGCATTATTCCATAGTGGTCGTGGCTGAAGGTGCCAAGGCCCAAGGCGGTGAAGTGATGAATCGGGGCAAAGGTGAGACGGGTCGGGCGGAGCTGCTGCTGGGAGGTATAGGAGAATGGGTTGCCGAGGAAATCAGAAAGAGAATCGGCAAAGATACCCGCTCTCTGGTGCTTGGTCATCTGCAACGGGGAGGCTCGCCTACCACTTTTGACCGCCTACTGGCCCTGCGTTTCGGAGCCGCTGCTGTGCGCATGGCTGAGGAAGGATTGTTCGATCACATGGTGGCTTGGACACCGCCTACCATGTCTTCGGTCCTGCTAGAAGATGCCATTCGTCGTCGCAAGCAGGTGGATCTGGAAAGCGACAAGGTGCTGACCGCCCGCTCAATCGGTATTTGTCTCGGCGACAGAGAGTAGCCCATGCTCTCAGAATCCTTACAGGAAATATATCGCCTTATGTCAGAGCACTTCGGTCCGCAGCATTGGTGGCCCGGCGACACCCCTTTTGAAATTATGGTGGGCGCGGTTTTGACCCAGAATACCAACTGGAAAAATGTAGAAAAGGCGATCACCAACTTGAAGACGGCGGGAGTGCTTTCCTTTGCCGCCATGTCCCCACTGCCCAAAGAGGAACTGGCCGAATACATCCGTCCCGCTGGCTATTATAATATTAAAGCGGGCCGCCTGCACAATTTGTTCACCATGATTGAGCGGCAATGGGACGGCGATTTGGATTTCTTACTGGCACAGCCCGCCGCCGAATTACGTGAGCAGTTATTGTCGGTCAAAGGAATCGGCCCGGAAACAGCGGATTCCATAGTTCTCTACGCCGCCGGGCAACCTCTTTTTGTGGTGGATGCCTACACGCACCGTATCCTCTTGCGCCATGAGATGATTTCTGAGGAATATGATTATTTCCAAATTCAGGAGTTATTGATGGACAGCATAGAGGAGGACGCTGTTCTTTTTAATGAATATCATGCGTTGCTGGTACAGGTCGGCAAGAATTTTTGTAAAAAATCAAAGCCGAAATGCGCAACCTGTCCGCTCTCTGGAGTCGGGGGAATTACAGAATTTGTTCAATATTGATCAACATGTCCTCGTCATAATAAGGTTGTTAACCTTGATGGATTCGTAAAAAGTCCAAAATACCCACTTTTTGCTTCGCAACCCATTGAGTTATCGTTGCCAAAAACGCAAATTCTGACTTTTTACGAGACTATCAACCTTGATTGCAAATAAAAACAAAACAAACAGATGATTATAAAATAAGTTGCGCATTCGTCTTTTTTTTTGTCATAATAGATCGAAAACTGCTGACTTTTTATTTTTTTAGAGAAATCACCTGATACATACACGCAAGATACGCAACTAATGGGACTTCCAAGAGTAAATTTTCGGGTCTGCGAAACGCATAACTGCCCGAAGTATCAGTACGGGGATTCATTCACTGTTTCCGGCGTCGCTATTATGATGGAAACTGACGGCGACAGCTCCTTTGTCTGCACCTCGGCCATTTACTCAAATCAAAATCGGGATAATTGCGAAATACTTTACGGTGATCTGGTCAGGGTCGTCATTAAATATGAGCGTGCTGATCAGATTCCTGACTGTCTATTGTCCTGTTCAGGTTGCTCCGGCTCCATCCGTATCGAGCATTCCACCAAACAGCCTCTTTTGATGGAGCACGATGCCCTAAAAGGGAATAATGAAAAGATTGCGCCCTTCCTCTATAAAATCAGCAAATTTCCTTTTTTTCGCAACATCAGTCCAAAAAATTTGAGCGAGATCTTGCAGAACGCCAAGTTGCGGAATTTCAATAAAGATGAAATTGTGCTCCGCAAAGGCAGTCCGGGACGGAATTTATATATTATTATTTCTGGAACAGTTAACGTCCTGAATGAAACCGGTATTTCCATTTCAACCCTTGGACAGGGTGAAGTGTTCGGCGAGATGAGTCTTATCTGTGACGAGGATGTCGGCTCTACCATCCAGGCTTCCGAACAGGTGGAGGTGCTGAGTATACATAACAAAAATTTTCAATTCATCATGGACAAGTACCCGGCGTTGCACCGTTATTTTACCCGCCTGCTGGCCCAGCGTCTGAGCAAATCGAATCAAATTCGTTCAGATGAATACGCTTCTGGTATGATTGGAAAACTTGAGGAAATACCGCCTGAAGCACTCTTTCAGACCTTACATGCCAACGCTAAAACAGGAATCCTGACAATCACAGAAGTGCCAGAAGGCACCGCCCGATTTTCCCTACGTCAGGGATCCCTAATCAAGGCCTCCTATGCTGGCAAAAAAGGAAAACATGCGTTCTTTAGAATCCTTCGGGAAAAAAAAGGACGCTTTAAGTTCAACCCCGGTTTACCCTCGGGAGATTTCGACACCCCGGAAATAGGCTATTTTATGAAATTGCTTATGGAAGGATTGCAGAAGATGGATGAACACCACTCAGACGAACAAGACAGAGCCGCCGCCGAAGAAGCATCTAAAACTCCAACCCCTTCTGAGCCTTGATTCCGTCCTTATACGGGTGTTTGATCTCACGCATTTCAGTGACCAAATCCGCAGCTTGAATCAGGTTTTCGCCAGCTCCTCGACCGGTAACAACAATATGCATACCGGAAGGGCGATCTGTGAGCGTTG
>CBDTVG010000229.1:0-4151 GCA_965363745.1 uncultured Candidatus Electrothrix sp.
ACAATTTTTCAAACTACCTTATTACGTCATTTGGCATACCTTCGGGAATTGCTGCGGAAACTATAGCTCTTGGAAGAAAAGGTCTTGCTCCTATGCCAATTAAAGCGTAACAAAATATCTTGGCAAAAAAAAGGGGGGGAGTGAATGCTCACGTCCTCACAGCCTATGGGAGGCGGTCGATTTCCGCAACAGCCACAGTCACATTAGGCCATTTCATTTTTTTGACTAACAACCGTCCATTGCCGGAGCTAAGGACAGCCGCAGGTTCAGCGACCCCCTTGGCCCCAGTCACCCGGAGCACAACGGCGGATGATGCCACGCCCTCGACGCTATTTAGTTGCTTCGGGGTGTAAAAATCAATGGGCCATCCCTGCTGTTCGGCAAAGGCGAGCAATCCGCACTCATCCTTTTTTAAATCAATGGAGGCCAGTCCATGCACAGATTGCAAGGCCAGCCTGTTCTCCGCACAGGCTTGTCGTACAGCCTCGCCGATTTCCTCAGCCGGGGTATTGCGATTGCAGCCGATGCCAACGGCCAAGGCTTTCGGATGAAGCAGGGCCTTATTCGAGCCGTAGTCTGTCCGGCAAGTTATCAATAAATCTGCGGTTGCAGGATCATTCTGCGAGATAATATCAGGGGGGAGTTTCGGCAACGGATATTCACTGTACAGGGTCACGGAACCGGTGTTCACCAAGGTGGCCATGGCAAAGGTCAGGCGGGATGTATCCGCCGCGATCAAGTCCATATCTCGGCACCAAAGATCAAGAGCCGTATGGCCCAGCACATCGGAGGCCGTGGTGATCACGGCCTGTCCAGCAAGCAAATCAGCTACTTTTTGCGCCAAGGCATTGCCGCCTCCGATATGGCCGGAAAGCAGAGAAATGGCGAATGCACCTTTTTCATCGCAAACCACTATTGCTGGGTCGGTTCTTTTATCCCGGAGCAAAGGGGCTATCCCCCGTACCACTATACCGTTGGCCATGATGCAGATTAGGTGGTCGTATTCCCGCCAAGCATGGGTCAATGTTTTTTGGATATTTCCTTGGCTACTAACTACCTCACTGCCCGGCAGCAGAGAGGCGAGACGTTCCGCCAATTTTTTACCACCCTTGGTCAGGGCAATTATGGCAATGTCAGGAGACACCGCCCTGCCCTTCGGCCCTATAGCCATGCCTGAACCCTGCATCATAGAGCTTTGAAGCCGCAGCCGGATCATCGGACAAGGCACGGCCCACCAAAATTATAGCGATTTTACGAATTGCGGATTCTTTAATTTTTCCGGCAATGTCAGCCAGCGTGCCCCGAACAATATACTGATCCGGCCAAGAGGCTTTCTCCACCACAGCCACCGGCGTATCAGGCGGATACCCCCCCTCAACCAACTCAGCGACCACCTTGTCCATCATGGAGACGGAGAGAAAGATGCACATAGAGGCTCGAATCGTAGCCAGATTACGCAGAGATTCCCGCTCCGGCACCGGAGTCCTGCCCGCCTGTCGGGTAAAAATAACCGTCTGCGTCGCTTCAGGCACGGTCAACTCGATCTTCAGGGCGGCGGCGGCGGCCAAAGCCGAACTGACACCCGGAACCACCTCGTAGGGAATATTATTTTGCTCAAGCAAGCGCATCTGTTCCCGGATGGCTCCGTAGATGGCGGGATCTCCGGTATGCAAACGCACCGCCTTCTTGCCAGCCCGCCAAGCGGCAAGCAACACCTCAATAACCGTCTCAAGGGTCATGGAGGCGGAATCATGGATTTCTGCTTTTACTCCGTCCAGCAAAACCGGATTGACCAAGCTGCCCGCATAGACGATCACATCCGCCGTATCCAGCAGACGACGGCCCTTCAGAGTGATCAATTCAGGATCACCCGGCCCGGCCCCGATAAACATGATTGGAGTTTTCATGACGCAGCCTTGCTTATCTGTTTTTTGCGCACCAACAAGGTGGAAAAATAATGCAACTCCCTGCCCGCCGCCTCCCGGATATCCGTATAGATGCGCTGATCGTTCATACCGCAACGTTCAACAAGCACCGCTTTGTCGGTAAGATCCAACTCATCCAATAAGGCAATAATTGCGGGCAGGCGACGGAAAATCTTCATCAGCACCACGGCATCCGATGTCAATAAAATATCCCGCAATCGGTCATCATTGAAGGCCGCCGGAACCACCGAGAGCACGTCATCACCCAATCCGAGAGGGCTGTGAA
Organism: uncultured Candidatus Electrothrix sp.; assembly: GCA_965363745.1. Lineage (GTDB taxonomy): Bacteria > Desulfobacterota > Desulfobulbia > Desulfobulbales > Desulfobulbaceae > Electrothrix. Next base: position 2,212 of record CBDTVG010000229.1, read on the forward strand.
TTTGCGCCGAACAGGCAGCCATGGCCGTGATTCCGGGAATCACTGAAACCGGTAGCTCCTGTCGCAGTTCCTGGAGGGTGTTCAGGAGATAAAAGGAGGTGGAATACAGAGAGGGATCACCAAGGGTCGGGAAAGCCACATCCCTTCCCTGATCAAGATGATTAAGAACAAGATCCGCCGCGTCCCGCCAGCCTTGCAGAACTTCTGGGTCGTGCTCCTGACCGAGGCGAATCTTTTTCATAGGAAAATGAACTTCCAGCACGGTTTTTTTTTCCATACTCAGCATGGACGAGGCTATCTGAAGCGCACTGCTCGCCCCGTTCTCTCTCGCCTTGGGAACCACCCAGATTTTTGTTGTTTCAAGCACCTTCACAGCCTTGCAGGTCATCAGCTCAGGATCACCCGGCCCGACACCGACAATATACAGGCGGCCTTTCCTCTCCGTTTTTTTCATTTCTTTCCAGTAATTATGGTAATGGGATTCAGCAACAGCTCAGACTGCGCATCAGCGCACTATAGGGAAAAAATACAGCTTTGTCATCGGAAAAGGATATACAGGTTAAAGCCATATACTGGCTCGAAACCGGGAGTAGCATGAATAAAATTTCGACTGAATGACCTGCGCAAGCTGACAACTGCTTACAGTTGATAGTCTCGTAAAAAGTCAGAATTTGCGTTTTTGTAAACGATAAATCAATGGGTTACGAGACAAAAAGTGGGTATTTTGGACTTTTTACGAATCCATCACAGTTTTAAGGAGAGATCAAACAATTAAATCTATTCACCGACACTCCACTCCGCACGTCTCTTTGCAAGGTTCATAATTAATAAATACAGTAGCCCGTTTTATAGGATTTTTTGGAAAAGGGCGATTTGAACATTGTCATTCTTCTTGTTCATTGCGGGGCACATAATTTCTTGAGGTATGCAATAGAAATGTTCTAAAAATGAACTGCTTGCAATGTTTAATTGAAAAAATAATTTGTCAACGTGCGGAGTGTCGGCTATAAGGAATACTGAAAAAGTAAATTTCCTCGCTCCTAATGCGCTGTTTCAGCAACAGGTTCGTTCAACTCCATAAAACCAGCGGCCATCATTTTGCTGGAAGTAAGTTCAACTTCCCGCCAAGCGATCTGCTCCTCTTCCCGCAATTCAAAAAACATTTGCGGTCTAGGTGCCCAATCGCGACATTCACGGCAATAGGCAAGGTAGGCGGCCATGCCGATGATATCCTGTTCATCTAAAAAGGAGATAACCTTGGGTACACCGGAGCTGATAAGAAAGCTTGCCTCAGCGACACTGTGCCAGATATTCACCCAAGCTGATTCCATGCTACTCGGTGCGGCTGTAATTTTCCGATGGATAGGCTCGGTCATGCTTCGATATGTCGATCCTTCAGGCGGCGTGGTGAAGTCTATGCAAGTAATTCGGATTCTATCCGTGGCGGTCATTTTGGCGAAAACCCGCTGGGCCTCCAAGGCGGCTTCAATTTCAAAATCGTACACCTCCCTGCCGAGAGATCCTTTTTTGTATAAACCTTTGCCTCTCTGATTAACCAACCTTAACCAAGTATTTCGTTCCATTGTATATCACTCTGTTAATGTTCGACTTCACACCCGACAGTCAGAAACCTTTTTTCTTCCTCTCTCCTCCGAACGCATGCGGAGCGGGCGACCAGAATCCGCTTTTACGGTTACCTCATCTTCCATTTTCCAACCCGTTATTGGCTTGTTTTGTTGCTTTTTTTCCTGTTCTTAATTATAGGATATAATATTTTGTACTGCATGTACAGGTTTTTTATACCACAACGTATCTTTTTTGCTTGCGGTACTTTTCTAAAAGTGGCATATATTCTTGTAATTTCGAGAAAATTATGTTGCTTGGTTATAAAAAAAACATTTACCGCATGAATATATAACACTTCAATCTGACAGGAGCAT
>CBDTVG010000230.1:0-4148 GCA_965363745.1 uncultured Candidatus Electrothrix sp.
AAAATGCGTTTACGCGCAAAGCAATCTACCGGCTTTAGCCGGTAGTATATTGAATTTCTTTTCATGCTGAATGTCGTTGAAGGATCTCCTGAGATTAGAAATCGTTACCTGTTGAATCGAACGGAACCAGTGCCGTTTCGACATCTGGCTGAAGATCTGGCGGGTTCCACTGCGCTCAAAGACTCTCCCTAAACCGTTCCGGTGGATAATGCCAGAGGAGCCAGCGGCGATAGAGGGCCACCATGAAGCTGTAGCCGGAATCAGCATAGAGCAGCAGCTCTTCCTGGGTCAGTTGATCCAAGGCGTTGAAGGTCTCCTTCCGCTCCATAGCAATGCGCAGTTCAGCGGCCTGGGCTAGCAGAAATTCAAGGCTTCCTCGTTTGCGTGAGGTTTCGTCAAGGCTGGAGGCCATCACCACCAGTACCTTTTGCTTTGCCGTATCCGCATCCTCCCAGTAATTTCCAAAGGCTGGATTTTCCTTTCTGCTGAGTTGCTGCCCGGCCTGCTCCATATCGCCGTAGGTGACGTAATTACTTCGTTCCTTGCCTGCCAACACGGTGTCGTTGAAGGATTGGATCAACTGGTCGCCCAGGGCTTGAAGCAATAATGGATGACCATGGGTTAGCTGAAAGGCCAGTTGCAGGGCTTGGGGGTCGTATTCCAGAAAATCCTGCACCGGGCGGGTAAGCACTTCTGCTGATTCTGTGGCATTGAAATAAGAAATATTTTTGGTTCGGGTGGTATTGTAGAGGATGGAATCATAATCCCGTGCGCCTTGGCGTAACTCGTGGGTACCGCAGAAGAGGAGGAGCAGAGGGACATCTGGGGCCTGCATCAAGGAACGGAGGAGGTCGGGCAAGCTGGAGTAATTCCGTTGGGCAAAGAAATTGGCCTCATCAATCATGAGGAGGAAATAACGGCCTGCCAATTGAGGAATCAGGGAATGAAAAAATTGTTCAAATGACGGGCCTAGATTGTTCTGCTCAAGCGCAGGGGGGGCGCAGTGCAGTTCGGTTGCCATTGCCTCAGCAGCAGCCCGGAGAAAAGTAAGCGGGGTATCCTTGCCCTGTAAATCAATAAGGATCGGGATAATCTGTCCGTTGATTCCGTCACGGCGAATTTTTTCCAGCAGACTGCTCTTACCCATGCGGCGAAGACCGATGAGCAGGAGGGCTTCCTTGTTGGCTGGTTCTTGCCAGAGCAGACTGATCTCGTTGAGCAGCTGTTTTCTGCCGACAAAGAGGAGATCGTTGCTCAAGCGCGGGCCGACAACATAATATTGCTTTTCCGTCAATTGATAGGGCTTGCCTTTTTCATCGACATGCAGAACAAAATTGACCGGCCATTCGTAATGGCGCTCGTTTTGGTCAAGGGCGGTCAGGGTGCCGTTTATGACATAACGACCAATCCGATCAATATGAAAATCAAGACGTAATTCAGTTGAGCTGTGGCCTCGCATCAGTCCGGGCAGGACGAAATCTGTGGAAACCCAGGAAATATCCTCCAGTTGCTCAATGTGCAACCCTACCCGCTGTGCAACAGCTCCGCTTTTGTTGTGAATGCGCAGGATCAGCACTGCATCGCCGTGACAGAGTGAATCTGTTTCTGGGGAAATTTCAAGCAGCAGCCATTCATTAGTCTGCTTTATTTCCTGTTTATTGATCTCGCGTATTGTCTTACGGATCAGATGCACTTTTTCAATCAGGAAAACAACGTATCGCTGCAACGGCTTGAATAGCATGGTGAACAAAGCAGTAACACTAAAAATTAGTGAGAAAAAAAATACCATGATGCGGGCGAAATATTTATTTATGGCATTTATTTGCTGATCCCAATTTTTATAATCCTGTACCATCTTACTGTTCAAAACCTGCATTGTATAACCGCAACGCAAAAGACCCCAGAGCTGATCCCCGTTGTATACAGGACTAACCACTTCCAACATCGTGGTTTTTTCTGTCTCATTCCTTCTCTTCAGAAAAAATACCTTGACGGCATTGTTATCAGAAAAAATCTTGGGAACATCCTTCCACAACATTTCAGCACTCTCCCGGGCAAGCTCGTCATTCAGACGGTAGCCCAGTTTATCTTTGTCGGGATGGGCCAGCACATGGCGTTCTTGATCCATGATCAGACAATAGATGATCTCTGGATCGCTTTTCACCGCCTCAGCCAGAAAATCAGAAAGAAAAGTTAGATCATAGCCCGCCACCGCCTGCCCCGCGCTTAGCGCAATAGTCCGAACCAAGGAGGTGCCGCGATTTTCCATTGTCTCCCGCATTATTGTAATGTTTTTTTTCAAACTCTCATCACGAAATTCATTTGTTTTTTTTATAAAAATAGAGGTAAGCAGAGGGTACTGAAGGCAGAGCAATGCTGACAGGAAAAGCAGAGAAAAGTGAATGGAGCTTCTTGACAACTTCATACCGAATGCCTGTTGTTGATAAGGGATATTCGTCGGAGGAGTGATGAGTTGTAGGATTTGAGGGTACTCATGGCATCTGAGCCTTGTCTTCCGGGAAGACCTGATCATAAGCCTTCTTAATCTTGCCGATACGACTGGCCGTTTTTTCCACCTGTTCCAGGTAGTGCATCCAGCGACCAGCCTTTTTAAACGCCTTACCTGGATGGGTTTTAATATCCTGAAGATACTCCTCAATGCTTGTTTTGCTTGGTATGAAATTTTCCGGCAAAGCCTTTGCAAAAGCCGGACAAAAGAGTTTGCCGTTGTCCAGCACCCCCCGCTCCTCCAAATCCTGACTGATCTTGTCATCAGGAATTTCCTTTTCCGCAATAACCTCAAACAGCCGGGCAACCTCCAGCTCATTGCAGCGCAGCCAGAGATCCTGCATGGCGTTGTAAAGATTTCTGTCCAAATGCCGCAGATCAGGACTCAGGCCGTTCTGAGCCGAATAGGTATATTCATACAGAGCACGTTGCAGTAGAAAGGGATGCCTGCCATAACGTTTCAGCAACTGTTCCGGGGTGGTGTCGAGGACAATTTCAGCCTGTTGCAAAGGAAGCTCGACAAGTTGGCGGGCAGGTAGCGCATCCAGCAAACCCAGCATCCAGGCATCAAAGATATTCCAAAACCGGGAACCATGAATCGCATCGGTATGGCAGAGTTGCCTGAGCTGTTCATGGCTGATGATGAAAAAACCGAAACGATTGTCCGGGTTGTCGCCAAGGCTGCGCAGATTATCAAAAAAGGTCGCATCAAAAACCGGATTATTCGCCAGAATTTCAAACTCATCCAAGAGCAGAACAAAACAGTACGCCTTGGCTTGCTGACGAATATAGAGCTGGAGTTGATCAAAATCCTCTATAGCCTGTTCAAGTTCCTCGTCCAAAGCCTCGGCAATGGTTTCACCAAGATCAGAGAAGAAGCGTTTTTGCGAGGCTTCATTAAGGCTCTGGGCATTGCAGCAGATGGAGACCAGCCCTTCTTCCGCCGCTAGGATGGCCTTCAACTGGTTCATCAGGGAACTCTTGCCGATACGGGGATCACCAACCAAGCTGATATGGCCAGGATTATCCGTACACAGCGCAAGAGAGAAACGGTGGAGCAGGTTTTCTCGGCCAAAGAAGACAGGTGAGTTTTCCGGCAGGGCTGAGTTTGCCTGAAAGGGATTCTCGCCTTTGCTGATTTGAGCAAGGCGTTCGGCCAAAGGGAGCAGGCCAGGATTGCTGCTGTCGCCCAAGCGGGCGGTGAAATTTCCATTTGCCATTACAGGGTTCCTCAAAGAGTCTATGGGCGTATTGAAGCGATCAATATCAGAGGATAATCGGTCTGTTTTATCTTGTCAAACAAGGCCGTTCAATATTTTTTTGAACTGATAACCAGAAGCTGACGATACGTGCTTCGATCAAGCAAGGGGTGCAAGCAGGTTAAAAACGTGGTAATTTCATTCATGAGCAGTTGTTGGGCTTAGATTTAAACTGCTGTATCCTCTTAAAATATCAGGGTAGTTTTGTTCTAACAATCCTACACAATAAAACAAACCTCCTAACCTGCCAATTATCATGCAAATCAAAGCCATAAATATATTTCGGTCAATATTATTCGTCGGATTATTTTCTTTGCTCGGAGGACCAGCCTATGCTGATTCCTCGCTGATCCTGTCCGAGAATTTCAAACAATCAGCAGG